>DASZPH010000072.1:0-186581 GCA_035550375.1 Pirellulales bacterium
TTTCGTGGAGGCAATCCTGACTGTCATCGAAACCTGTCATCAGCAATCGCGGAACAGCTTCGAATACCTCACCGCCGCCGTGCAGGCCCACTTCGCCCACCAGCCGGCCCCCTCATTGCTCGCCGGGGTGTGAACGGTTACCGGGGATTCTTCTCCGCCATCGCCGGGGTGTTCATGTTCTACCTAGCGTGCGCCTTACAGGATCAGCCGCTCATGAACTACTGGGCAGCGTGGATTATCGCCGTGTTTATCCAGTGGCAGTTGTCCAGGAAGGAAATCCACAGCCAGTACGGTGGCCGTCCGGTAATAGCACACATCCTCGTCAAAGATGAAGGAACGGCGAAGCTCATCGTCGAGCCGGTGATATGCCTGGCGGCGGGATACGGGCTGCTCGGATGGTCGGACGTGCTCGGCAAGCTCGTCATGTCGGCGGCGGGATCTCTTCTCTTTCTTGAGAACTATTACAAGCACAGCCGGCAGCAGCGCGAGCGCGAAGTGATTGATGCACGGATTGAAGCGGAAGCGTTGAACCAAGGGATGCGTGAACGACTAGGAGACTACAGATGAAAATCGGCGAAGGAGCCTTAGCGGCTATGGGACGCATGGGACTCGACGAATTGGCTCAAGCGCTGCCGGCGTTTCCGGAGTCCATTCATCCGCAGGAGGAACCTGGTGCGCCGGGGACGGCCACGCAAGCCATCGTGACCGACCAGATGGGATTTGAGCGCGGCCACCACGATGAGCATCTACCGCCCCTCGAACCAATGGAACCGTCGATGCCCGAACCCGAAATCGAAATGGGGGAATAGAAAGGAGGGAAAGATGTTTGGCTGGAGCCTTCTCGTGTGCGTGTGTCTCTTTGCGGCTCTTAAGAGCCTGCACCACTTTGAAAAGAAGTGAAAGGAGGTGGTGACGATGGAATGGGATTGGTTCCTACTTTGGCCGTAAATCCTGGTTGCGCCACGGAGGGCGCTTTTCTTCTTCAACACACTGGTGAACTTATGGGATTCCTAGAGGGATTTGTCGAGGGCTTTGTTAAGGAATACTCGCGATCAAAGGGGGGATTGGAGCGGCTGCTTGCCCAAGCCGGTATGACAGTCGCGGGAAGAAAGGGCGATGCGCTGAAGGTCGAGCTCCCGTGCCCGACAGAAGGGAAGCGGCCTATCTTCATCAGCCCCGCGGGAGAATGCGTGGCGTTCGCTACGTTTAGCGATGCCATATTCGATTCGAGGAAGGTGCCGGACGTGGCTATGGCGTTCGCTTTAGCGGCGAACGAGGACAGCCCCTTTAGTAAGTGGCACATATCGCTCGAAGGTGATGAGGCGGCCTTCTGGCTCGCCTACGCAACTCTCGGAGCGGGTCTTACGGCGCGAATGGTGAGGGAAGTCTGCGACAAGATGGTCGAGATGGCCGCGCAGTTCGATGTACGCATGAGACAGGAGAGGCTCGCATGAAAGAGGAAATCGCCTTGGTTCCGCTTGAAAGGATTGACTGCCGCCCGCAGGTGCGGGAGCAGTTCGATGAACAGTCGATTGCCGGGCTGGCGGCCAGCATGAAGGAGGTCGGCCAGCTTCAACCGGTTCGCCTGTTGAAGGACGGCGACCGTTTCTTGATCGAAGACGGCGAGCGGCGTTACCGGGCAAGCAAGCTGGCCGGATTCAAGACTATCGCCGCGATCATCGATGCGGGGCAACTGACGGAAGCGGACGTTCTTCTGCGCCAATGCACGTGCGATTTTCAGCGGGTGGATTTGTCGCCGATGGAAAAGGCCGCAGCGATAGAGCGGTTGATGGCGGCGACCGGCTGGAAGGGCAACGAAGTGGCGGCCAGGCTCGGCGTGTCGACGGCGATGGTAAGCCGCTTGCTGTCCCTGCTCGCGCTTCCGGAGCAGATCCGCCAGGGGCTCAAGGAAGGCAAGATCCCGGCCAGCGCCGGCTATGAGCTCGCGAAAATCGACAACCCGGCAGTGCAGGCCGATCTGGCGCAGCGGCTGGCTGACGGGAAGATAACGCGCGACGGCGTCGCCGACGCCCGCAAGGCGGCCCGCCGGGAAGGAAACGGCAAGCCGCCGGCGGCGGTAAAGCGCGTCACGGCGATGCTCGGCGGCGGCCGTGCGGTGACGGTCTCCTGCCTGGGCGAAACGCTCGATGATTTCATCGCGGCCCTGGAGGACGCGCTCGCCAAAGCCCGCAAGGGCCGGTCGCAGGGTTTCGGGCTGGACACGCTGCTGCGGCTGCTGCGCGACCAGGCCGAGGCGGCGTAGGGATGCGGACGGAACGCGACGCTGCTTCAGGGACAGGCACGGCCGGCACCGGTTCCGGCGAAGAGCGCCTGCGCGCACTGGCGCTGCGGCTGGCACGTGCGTGCCGGCGCGTTGTGCAAGGGTGCCTGCGCGAGGAGGAATGGCGGGATGCCGACGAGGAATTCTGCCGCGTGATTTTGGTCGGACTGAGAGAGGCCGTCGATGGAAGCGGACATCGAAACCAGGTTTGACCGTATCGAAGCCATGCTCGTCGCCCTGGTCGAGCGGGAGACGGCGCACAAGTGGTACAGCACAGGGCAGTTCGCGAAAACCGTCGGCCTGGCGGAGTTCACCGTGCGGGAGCACTGCCGCCTCGGCCGGTTGAACGCGGAGAAGCGACGATCCGGCCGCGGGCCTCACTGCACATGGGTCCTGTCTCACCAGGAACTTCAGCGTTATCAGCAACATGGCCTGCTTCCGAGGTCGCCATGAATGATGCCCCGCTACCGAAAGCCTCCGGCGAGCGGCTGCTTCGCGTCAGCGAGGTGGCCGACCGGCTCAACCTGTCGCTCTCGACCGTCTACCAGCTCATCGAGAGCGGGCGGCTCCCTTCGCACTGCGTCGGCATGCGAAAGGGCATCCGCGTCGCCGAGTCCGACATGCTCGCCTATGTGGAGCGGTGCCGGAGTGTCAGGCGACAGGCTCCGGCACCCGCTCCGAAGAAAAACGGCTCGCCGTTTAGGCACCTGGACGCGGAGCGTTTACTCGACGCATGGCGTCGGCAAGGTGTCCGTGCTGACCGGCCAGATGCAGGTAATGCTCCGTCATCCGGGTAGTGGTGTGGCCCATCAATTCCGAGACGGTTTTGATGTCGACGCCTACCATGATGGCGCGGGTGCCGAAGGCATGGCGGACGCCGTAAAGCTTCACGTCGTCGGCCAGGCCCGCTTGATCGCGTGCCCGGCGAAGCCGGTGGCCCAGCGTATGGCGGTCCCACGGGGTTTTTCGCCAAGTCACAAAGACGTGGTTCCCCTCCCCTCGCCGCTGAATCGCACGCAGCAGCTTCTCGACAACTGGGTGCATCGGAATGATCCGCGGCTTTGGCTCTTTCTGCATGCGGGCAGTTTTGTGCTGCTTGATAACGATCAACTTGCGATCGAAATCGACGCTCTGCCAGGTGAGCTCCCTCGCCTCACTCGGCCGACAGCCGGTGTAGCGCAGGAAAATCAGGAGCTGCCGGAAGCGGGCGCCGGGCGATGGCTTGCGGCGTTTCCAACCGCAGGTCGTCGAGCGAAGAATCGCCTGGAACTCCGCATCGGACAGGTTGCGGCGAGGCTCCCCTCCCCTGTGCGTCACGCCGTGGAACGGGTTTCGTTCGATCAGCCGCTTTTTTGCCGCCCAGTTGAAACATGCCTGGACGTTGCGGAGCGCCGACGATTTCGTCCAGTCGCTTTTCCAGGCCGGGTTGTCGAGCAGCCATTGCTCCATGTGCAGCGGCTTGCACTCGGCAATCGTCCGCCAGCCGTGCGCCTCGGCGAAGGATTGCAGGTACGGATCGCGCATCGCGACGGTGTTGGCGGCCAGGCGTTCGCGGGCGAAGCCCTGGTAGGTGTCGATCACCGAAGCCACGGTTTGCCCGGGCTCGTCAGGATGCGGATTGTGCGATGCCTGGAATCGCAGCTCGTCGTGGCGGTCGCTCGCCGCCTTCTTGTTCTGCTTGCCCTCGGCCAGCTTCACGCGCTTGCCGTCCAGCCAGACCATCCAGCAGTTCTTCTGCTTGTTGAACCACGGTTTGGCGGTTCGTGCCATTGTTGACCCTCCCAAATGTGAAGAAACACACGTGGAGACCAGGGAGGGTCTTCAAGGTCGCCCTGCGGCTTGCACCCGCGGGGCGACGCCTTTTTTAAGCCGTCACTCCGATGCGAATTCTGTCACCTATTGTGTCACCCGAGTCAAGAACGGGCGTCGCTTCGGAGTTAAGTCTTGTCGCAAATCTTTTCGCTGGAAGACTTTCGGAAGTGGGCGATACAGGGCTCGAACCTGTGACCCCCAGCTTGTCGAGCTGGTGCTCTAGCCAACTGAGCTAATCGCCCTTGCGAATTGAACAGACAAGTCTGACGCGCGGCCGGTTCACCGTCAAGGGTTGGAGTGAAGCAGAAAAGTGGCGTCGCCTCGTTCGTGGTGCCGGCCCGCCTCCGGGAGAGCCGGCGGGACGCCTGCTCTATAAGGCACACTCGACCGCCGGAAACGGCGAGCCGGACCATTGGGCTCGCATCTCCGCCGCGATGAAGAACGATCCGGTTACGCAGATTAAATCGTCCGCGCCCGCCAGCTCGCGGGCGGCTTGCCAGGCCGCCGCCGGATGAGGACAGACCTCGATCGGCTCGTCGGTAAGCTGCCGCGCGCTGGCCGCCAGCTCGTCGGGCGGAACTCCGCGCGGGTTGTTTTCGTAACGCGTCAGAATGGTCCGGTCGAAATGTGGAAGCAAAAGCTCCAGCATCTTGGCAACCTGCTTGTCGCGCGTCGTGGCAAAAACGAGGATCCTCTCCCGCGCCGCGAAACTCTCGTTCAGGGTCTGGACGAGTGCGGCGATCGAGGCCACGTTGTGGGCCGCGTCGAGAATCACCGTCGGCCGGCGGGCCACCACCTCGATGCGGGCCGGCCAGCGTACCTCCGTCAGGCCACGCCGCACGGCCGACTCCGGAATCGACCAGCCCTGCAGGGCCAGTTGATCCACGGCCGCTAAGGCGATGGCCGCGTTCGCCCCCTGGTGCGCCCCCAAAAGCCCGACGCTCACGCCCGGCCGCCGGCTCTCGACGCCCCGGCTGCGCGACACGAAGTCGATCGAAGGCCGGGCCGCATCGTCGCGCGCGGCCGCCGGGTGGTAGGAAAAATCGAAGTCGCGGCCCAACTGCAGCAATGGGGCCGACCGGGCGACGCAGATTTTTTCGATCTCCCGCCGCGGGCCCTCGGCCGTGACGCCGCTGATCACGGGAACCCCCGGCTTTACGATGCCCGCCTTCTCCCGCGCGATCGCCTCCAGCGTGTTGCCAAGCTGCTTCATGTGGTCGAAGCTGATGCTGGTGATGATCGCCAGCCGCGGCAGACAGACGTTCGTCGAGTCGAGCCGGCCCCCCAGCCCCACCTCAACCACGGCCGCGTCGACGCGGCGGCGGGCGAAATGCAGCCAGCCGATCGCCGTCGTCAGCTCGAAATAGGTCGGCCCGGTTTCGGCGGAGCCCGTCTTTGCCTCCCGCTGCTCGGCCTCGCGATCCATTTCGGCCACGATCGGCCGCAAGACCTCGGTCAGTTCGACGAGCTCGCCGGGGTCGCATGCCCGACCGTCGACCATGAATCGCTCTTCCAGGCGTTCCAAATGCGGCGATGTGTAGAGTCCCGTGGAGTAGCCCGCGGCCGAGAGAACGGCGGCGATCATGGCCGAGGTCGATCCCTTCCCCTTGGTGCCGGCCACGTGGACGATGGGCAGCCGGTCTTGCGGATTGCCCAGCCGGGCAAGCAGATCGCACATCCGATCGAGCTTCAGCTCGCGGCTGCCGTAAGGCATGGCCAACGCCCGCTCGTAGTCGATGCGTCCGTAAAGAAAGGAGAGGGCGGCCTCGTAAGAGTCGCTCAAAGCTCCGCGGTCCTTTGATCGAGCGATGGGCAACGGGGTCGCCATCGGGTTCTGGTGAAAACGAGTAGATAGTCTATCGTGCCAGTTGTCGGCGACCAATGCGCCGTATAAGCGGCACCGCAAATCTGTACTTTTTTGCGGGCAGCCGACTATAATCGGTTGGAGGGCGAAACTCGTAGAGCCTTTGGGGGGTGGGTGGCTCTTCCCGCCTGAGTTGTTCCCGTCCAGGTCCTGCCCGTAAGGGCGGTTCGTCCACGGTCTTGCGCCCTAAGATACCGTTTTTGCATGCCCCGCTTTTTCCCTCTGTTGACGATCCTTGGTCTGCTGGCGTCGGCCGCCGGCTGCCGACGCGAAGACGAAATCCGCCAGTACACGGTCCCCAAGCAATCCAGGGTCGACCGTCTCGGCGGAAACGGCACCGAGACGGCCGGGCCGCAGCGCATGCTGGCGGCCGTCGTCTTGCAACCGTCGCAAGGCTGGTTTTTCAAGCTCATGGGGGCGGAAGAAGCGGTCAACGCGCGGGCGGATGAATTCGAGACCTTCTTGAAATCGGTTCATTTTCAAGACGGCGCGCCGCAGTGGTCGCTACCCAAGGGTTGGCGCGAGGAGGCCGGGAACGAGTTTCGCTACGCGACGCTTAAAATCGAAGGCACGCCGCTGGAGGTATCCGTCTCGACCCTCCCCCGGGGCGAGGCCGACGAGACGGAATACGTGCTCAACAACGTCAATCGTTGGCGCGGCCAACTCGGTTTGAACGCGATCCGGCCCGACGAGCTGCAGCGCGAAACGAAGCAAGTGGAACTGGAAGGCTCCACGGCGACGTATGTCGATCTCGTAGGAGAGGCCAAGAGCGATTCGATGTCGCCCCCCTTTGCCTCGGGCCTGGCCCGCGACGCTTCTGGCCTCACGTATGAGGTGCCCCAAGGATGGCGCGAAGAACCCCCCTCAGGCATCCGCAAGGCGAGTTTCCGCATTGCCGAAGGGGAAACCACCGCCGACGTCTCGATCATCGATCTGGAGGCCTCGGTGGCCGAATTGTTGCCCAACGTCAATCGGTGGCGCGAGCAAATCAAGTTGGGGCCGACCACGCAGCGGGAAATCGACAAGCAGGTGCAGTCGATCGCCGTCGGCGACCGGGAAGGGCAGTACCTGGAGATGCTGGGGGACGACAAGGCGACGCTCGTGGCGATCCTCAAGGCGGCGGGCCGCGCCTGGTTCATCAAGCTCACCGGCGACAAGAGTTTAGTGGAAGGACAACGAGACCATTTCAAGAGCTTCGTCCATTCGCTGTCGATTGGCGAAGCCGCAGGAGCCGCTGATGGCAACTAACACGCTCCCCGAGGTCCTCGATCCGGCTCCCGAAGGGGAAGCGTCCGGCTTGAACGAGCCGCTACGTTGGCTGCTGATGCCGTTGGCCTCGCTGAAGATCACGGTTGTCAGCTTCGCCCTGGCCATCTTCTTGGTTTTGGCCGGCACACTGGCCCAGATCGACCAGGACATCTGGCGGGTGATGGGGGACTACTTCCGCACGCCCATCGCCTGGATTCCCTTTCAAATCTTTGTCCCCCGCACGATCGAGCTGCGCGGCGGCATGTGGTTTCCCGGGGGCTTTACGATCGGCACGGTGATGCTGCTGAACCTGCTGGCGGCCCACGCCCTGCGCTTCAAGGTGCAAGCGCGGGGCGGGCGTCTGGCGGCGGGGCTGGCGATCTTGGCCGTCGGCGCCCTTTTGGGTTGGCTGGTGGTGGTGAGCGGCTCGAACAAGGAGGGGATCGAAGACCAGCCGCTGCTCAGCCGGATGCAACTGTGGGAGCTGTGCAAATGGGGGTTGCTCGGGCTCTGGATCGCGGATCTCGTGGCGCTGCTCAGGACCCCGGGAACCCGCAGGCTGGAGCGATGGCTGCTTGCGGCGATGCTCGTTCCGCTGGGTGGATTTGTGGTGTGGCTCTTCTACGAGGGCGACGCGGTGGCCCTGAGCGCCCCCTCGATGCGCATCCTCTGGCAGTTGGTTAAGGCCAGCCTGGTGGGGCTCGTGCTGCTGGCCGGCTGCGTTTTGTTGTTTCGCAAGCGGGCGGGCATCGTTTTGCTGCACGCCGGCGTCGGCCTGATGATGCTCAACGAGTTGATCGTCTACTCGCTGCACACCGAGGGACAGATGCAGATTCGCGAGGGGGAAACGGTCAACTACGTGCAGGACATCCGCACCCAGGAGTTGGCGATCGTCGACAGGTCGAATCCCGAACACGACGACGTGGTCGTCGTGCCGCAACGCCTGCTTGAGCCGGATGCCCGCATCGAAGACAAACGGCTCCCGTTCGAAGTCCAGGTGCTGCGTTACCTGCAGAACACGAACTTACGCCAGTTGAAGGCGGGGGAAGAGAACCTGGCCGACGCCGGGCAGGGCGTCAGCTTCGTCGTCGACGAGGCGCGGCCGAGCTCGGGAACCGACATGGGCGGCGGCGTCGATATGTCGGCCGCCTACGTCAAGTTCGTCGACAAAGAGAGCGGCAAATCGCTGGGCACGCACCTGCTGTCGCTCTACCCGATGTTCGATCACGAGCAGGTCAAACTGGGCGACAAGACCTACGACGTGGCCCTGCGTTTCAAGCGAGACTACAAGCCGTACTCGCTGCAGCTCATCGACGTCCGCTTCGACAAGTATGTGGGGACGAACACGCCCAGGAATTACTCGTCGGACGTGCGGCTGCTCGATCCGAGCCGGAACGTCGACCGCAAAGTGAAGATCTGGATGAACAACCCGCTGCGCTACGCCGGCGAAACGTTCTACCAGTCGACGTTCAACGTCGACCCGATGAGCCGCAAGGAAATGACCGGTTTGCAGGTGGTGACCAACACGGGATGGATGATTCCCTACGTCGGCTGCATGATCGTGGTGATCGGCATGCTGGCCCAGTTCGGCGTGGTTTTGCTGCGATTTCTGCGGCGCGAGTTCGTTCATCGGGCACTCGAGCCGCGGGTTACGGTCGAGTCGCGAGCCAAAGGCGACAGCCGCAAGTCTGCCGAACTCAACGGCTCGAAGTCGCGGGCAACCTGGCTGGTTCCCTTGTCCATCGTCGTGCTGGGGTGCGTCTGGTTTGGCGGTTTTGTCTCCCCGCACCGAACCTCGCCGGAAAAGATGCAGCTCGATCGGTTCGGCGAGCTACCGGTTGTTTACGAAGGCCGCATGAAGCCCTTCGACACGCTGGCCCGCAACAGCCTGCGGGTGATCTCCGACCGCGAGTATTTCCGCGAG
This sequence comes from Pirellulales bacterium, assembly GCA_035550375.1. GTDB lineage: Bacteria > Planctomycetota > Planctomycetia > Pirellulales > JAICIG01 > DASSFG01. The sequence continues at coordinate 9,130 of DASZPH010000072.1, forward strand.
GCGCCGGAGAAGAAGAAGTCCGTCATGCAATGGCTGCAAGACATGCTCACCTTCCGCCGCGATCCGGCGGCCAAAAGGCAACCGGCCATCAAGTGGCTGCTCGATGTCATCACCAACTCGCCCGCCATCGAAGATTACCAGGTGGTGCGGATCTACAACCCCGAAGTGTTGCAGGTGTTCGGCCTGGAGCCGCGCGAAGGCTTCCGCTATGCCATCAAAGAGCTGCAAGCGAACCTGACCGAGTTCGAGAAGCAGGTCGAGTTGGCAGAAGAGACGCCGGCCCACAAGCAAACCACCTTTCACAAAAAGCTGATCGAGCTGAACCATCGGCTGCGAACGTTTCTTATCCTGCACGCCGCCTTCGAGGAGCCGGCCATTGGCAAGGACGACCCCGCCAAGGACGTGATGCGCACTGCCCAGAGCGTGCAAAAGCTGAAGAGCCGCGTGGCGCTGCCCCTGGCGGTGCCGCCAGACGAAATGGACCCGGAGTGGGAGCCCTACACGCTGGGAATCTTGCGGGCGATCGCGATGGTCATGGTTCGCGAGGAGCCGAGTCCCCAGGCCGTCGAGTTGCGTTCGATCCTGGTGGCCTACGCTGCCAACGACCCCGCCGCCTTCAACGAGCACGTGGCCAAATACGGCGCCCTGCTTGAGAAGCTGGAGACGCGGGAAGCGAAGGACGCCCCAGGCGCCTTGGGCCTGGACCAGCAGAAAATGGATTTTGAGGCGTTCTTCAATCGCTCGCGGGCGTTCTTTGCCTGCCAGTGGTCCTACTTCACCGCGTTCGTGCTGGCCGTGCTCGGGTGGCTGGTTTGGAATAAGCCCCTGCATCGTGCGGCGCTGATGCTCATGATTTTGACGGTAGTCGTGCATACGCTCGCGCTGGCGGGGCGGATCTACATCTCCGGCCGACCGCCGGTTACCAACCTGTACTCCTCAGCCGTCTTCATCGGCTGGGGGGCGGTGCTCTTTGGGATCGTGCTCGAATGGCTGTTCGGCCTCGGGATCGGCAACGTGATCGCGTCGGTGGCGGGCTTCAGCACGCTGGTCATCGCCGACAAGCTGGCGGGCGACGGCGACACGTTCACCGTCTTACAGGCCGTGCTCGACACGCAGTTCTGGCTGGCCACGCACGTGGTCTGCATCACGCTGGGTTACGCCACAACTTACGTGGCGGGCCTGCTGGGGCTGATCTACATCGCCCTGGGCTTCTTTACGACCAAGCTCACGGCCGCCCCGCGGCGCGACCTGACCCGCATGACCTACGGCGTGCTCTGCTTTGCGATCTTCTTCAGCTTCTGGGGAACGGTGCTGGGCGGGTTGTGGGCCGACGACTCCTGGGGGCGATTCTGGGGCTGGGATCCCAAGGAGAACGGCGCGCTGATCATCGTGCTCTGGAACGCCCTGGTGCTGCACGCCCGCTGGGACGGCATGGTCAAAGATCGGGGGCTGGCCGTGCTGACCGTGGCCGGCAACATCGCCGTGAGCTGGTCGTGGTTCGGCGTCAACCAGCTTGGCGCCGGGCTGCACTCCTACGGCTTCACCGAAGGCGTGGCGCTGGCCCTGGCGATCTTTGTCGTCAGCCAATTAGGAGTGATCATCGTCGGTTCCTTGCCCAAGGCGCTCTGGCGAAGTTACCGGGCGGAACTGGCCTGAGTACAAGTCTGAACCACGGGCCAGAAAATCGAAGCCGCTGGGTAGCGCAGACTGACCGCCAAAACAACGGGTCTTCCCTCGCTCGCGGCCTCGCGCTTCGCGTTCGTATGGCAAGGAGCCAAACAATGCGCAGTCGGCAGCCCCCGGAGATCTTAGAAAGTGCCTGCACCCGATGCTCTGGTCGAACTCGATGAGCCACCTTGGTTGTGGAAAGGCAATATTCCTTCCTTGAATGGGCTCAGGGCGGTGTCCATCACCGTCGTCATTCTAGCGCACGCCGTACCTAAGGCCGGGATCTCCGAATCCTATTTGCCGCTATCGGGAGCGACCGGCGTTGATGTTTTCTTTGTAATCAGCGGTTTCTTAATTACTCTCCTTTTGCTTCGCGAACAGAAGCGATTCGGAGTCATCTCGATTCCAAAGTTTTATGCCCGCCGGACACTACGAATTTTTCCAGCGTACTTCACCTACTTAGGTGTCATCACGGGCCTGTCGATCTTAGGTATGATCGACATCCGTTCCACCGAGCTGCTAAAAGCGGCAACCTACACGACCAACCTATTCCCTCGTGCAACATGGGACGTCGGTCACTCGTGGAGCTTGTGCGTAGAAGAGCATTTTTACCTGATTTGGCCGCTGACGCTCGTTTGTGCGGGGCGTTTTTGGGCACCGCGACTCGCCGCTCTATACGTGTTGCTGACGCCGTTTATCCGCGTTCTTGTTCTTCTCGCTTTTAAGACCCAATTTGCGCTTTGGTCTTTCACGCTCACCCGGATGGACGCGATCGCGGTCGGTTGTTGTCTCGCGTTCGCTGTAACGTCGAGTCGCGTGCGGCAACGCGTTCGCCTGACTCCTTGGCAAGTTGCCTTGTTATGCGCGGCTTGCGGAGGGTTCCTGGTCATAAGCCAGTTTATTCTCGTTCGCTACCAACTGCAGTTTAAGGCGGTTGGCTACTATGCCGCAGTCCTTTCCGGCACGGTCAATGCGCTGGCTATCGGAGCTGCCGTCTGGTGCTGTGTACTGTATCCCGTCGGAATCCTAGGACGCTTCCTGAACTCCGTACCGGCCATATTTATCGGTAGCTTGTCATACAGTTTGTACCTGTGGCAGCAACCCTTGTTTAATCCCGATCGCGACACTTGGCTTTTCGATTTCCCGGTGAATGTACTCGCGGTTGCGGTTCTTTCGATTGGTTCCTACTACTTGATCGAGCGGCCGTTCTTAGCACTTAAGCAGCGAGTTGTTTCGGAATAACACTTCATCTCGAAAGAGGCTTGAGAATCTGGTGTCGAGTCGCGGCGACGAGCGAGGCCAGCACCTTGCGCGTGCCGGAGAACGTTCGCCGGCCGTGCATCACCAGATGGTTGTCGACAAGAGCCACATCGCCACGCTCCCATTGCAGGTCGAACGTCAACTCGTCGGCCAACTCCGCGGCAGTCCGGGCCCCGGCCGCGTCGAGGGGAGTGCCGTCGCCGCAGGTGATCGATTTGGACGGGTCATTGCGGGCGTCTTTCCAGCCACGATAGGCGGCAATCAGTTGATTAAAGAACGAGCGTCGACCGTCTGCCAGTTCATGCGTCGCCGGCAGGACGGGCGTCGTGGCGCGCAGGCAGCCGTCGTCCAACCACTGCCAACGATAGCCCAGTCGCTGGAGTCGATTCTCGGCCTGATCGCGGGTCGCCGCCCGCAACGTGCTCTGCCAGCTACGGCCCATTCCCGACGTCGGGTCGTTCTGGGAGGGCATCACGTTCGTGTAGCATAAGCCCTTTTCCAGGCAGTTGCGGGCGAACTCGGGACAGCGCTCAACAAGTCTTTGCCAAAGTATGTCGGACCGGCAGAGCGGCGTGGCTCCCCCTTCATCGGCCGGGTGCTCGCAAAAGAAGAAGAGCTTGCTCGGATAGATCGGCGTCTGCGCCATTTCATGGTGCAAAAAGATGGTGACGGTCGGCGGAGCTTCGTTGGCCGTGAAGACCCGCGGCGTGCGGTTCAGACGCACCGCGTTAGAAAGTGATTCGTCGTACGGAAAATTCTCCCAGCCGAAAGCCGTCACGAAGTGGTCGAAATCTTCGGCCGTGGCAAGGGGAAGGCCGCGAAACAAGATCGCTCCATCCAGGGCCAATTGTCCTTCGAGCCACGGGCGGAGTTCCCTCACCCAGGCCGCGACTGCGTCGAGCGTGGCCGGAAATCGGCAGCCGAGCACCCGCGGAAAGGGACGGCCTGAGAACGTTTGGTGGCCAGCCAACACGACCGGTTCGATTTGCAGACCGTCGGTGCTCGTAGATCGGCCATGGTCGGACGTCTCGGCATGATTATCCATTGGATAGGATCAGGTCTCAAAAAAATACCGGGCGCCGAGAAACAGTAAAACGGTGAAAACACCGGCCCGCAAGTGCCGCTGCGGAACGCGGCGCAGCAAGCGATTGCCGCATAAGATGGCAACCAGCATCGGCACGAGCGCCCAGCCGGATGCCGTCCATGCCTGGTTGGGTAGCTCGTGGTAGTTCAAGAGCAGTGCCACGCGGATCAAACCGCCGCTGAGAAACACGGCCGTCAAGCCGGCCACGTGCTTCTCCTTCGACCAGGGTTGCGCGTAAATGTAGGCCACCAGGGGCGGTCCGCCGACGTTGAAAGCGCCGGTGAGCGCCCCGCTCGTCAAACCGACGAAAGGCTCCAGCCAGCGCGGCCAGCGCCACGACGTATGGCGCGTGACCACGAACTCAAACAACACCATCGAGCAGAGTGTCAGACCCAGCACGCGCGTGACCAACGTCCGGGGCAGCGATTCAAGCAGTGCGAACCCCAGCGGTACGCCCACCACCGTGCCCAACCAAAGCCGGCTCAGACTCGACCAGGGGACGTCCTTGATCGTCACGGCCGTCATCAGCAGACATGCGGCCGTGCTCGTGAGGGTGACAACCGACTGCGCCGCCGAAACGCCCATCACCAGCGGCAACAGCGACATGGCCGTCATGCCGAAGCCAAAGCCGGTCAAGCCCTGCACGAAGCCCGCCAACGCCAGGACGCCGACGGCGAGCAGCAAAAGGTCCGTCGTCATGGCAACAAGACCGGCCGTCCTTCGGCAAGCGACTGCTCGGCCCGCAGGCACATGGCCACCGACCAGCGGCCGTCTTCCCCCGTGCAGGCCGGCGGCGTGCCGTCCCGGATGGCTCGCACGAATCCGTCGATTTCGTCGACCAACTCATACACTTCGCCGCTCTTTTTCTCGATCGGTACCTCCACAACCCGCTCGCCTTGGAGAGACTGCAGGCCGAAAGTGGGCTCGAACGTGCGGTCCATCGCTCCGCTCCAGCGCGCCCATAAGGCTCCTTCCGTACCCGTGATCTTGGCCGTCTGATGGTGCTCCCAGCCCGCCAGCGTCTGCGTGACGACGGCGTACCCGCCGTTGGGAAACGAAAGAATTGCCGAAAAATTGTCGTGCAGCTCGGGATGGCCGGCCTGTTTGCCCCTGGCCCGGGCCAACACGCTCACCGGCTCACCCACTCCGGCAAAATACCAGCGGGCCAGATCGAAGAAATGAATCGGCTCTTCCAGAATCCAGCTTCCAACGCGGCCAATCGCATACCGCCAGCCTCCGGAGCCGAGGCGGTAAGGCCGCCGCCACAGCTCGATGAGAGCATAGAGGGGCTCGCCGATCGTACCCGCCTCGATCCGCTTCTTCACCTCTCCCCACAGCGACGAGAACCGCAACTCATGGCCGACGGCCAGCAGCCGGCCGCGGGCACGAGCCAACTCGACCAGTTCGTCGCAGTGGGCCAGGTCGAGCGCCATGGGCTTTTCCAGGAGGAGATGCCTGCCCGATTCGAGCACGGCACGGCCGACTTCGTGGTGCAGATCGGAGGGGAGCACGACGCTCACCGCGTCGAGTTGTTCTTCGTCCAGCATCCGGCGGTAATCGGCGTAGAGCCGCGCTTGCGGATGGTCGGCCTGGGCCTGTTGCCGGCGTTCGGCCGAGCGCGCACAGACGGCCGCCAGGCGGGCGCCCCGCACCGAGCTGATGGCCCGCGCGTGGTGGCTGCCCCAGGCGCCGTAGCCGATCAGTCCGAAACGGAGAAGGGACGGCATAGACGGAGATCGGGACAATGAGATTCTCGGGGCGTCTTCGAGACGGCATTTTAGCCACCGGCCGTGCGGCGCCCAATGAGGAGACTCTTATCCCCGTGCCCACTACAATACCGATGGGGACTGCATCGAAATCCTCTTTTCACGGGAGAACTACCGGGCAGAGCGGCTCAACGAGCTTTTGACAGTCTACGTCGACAGGGAGCATGGAAAGCCGGTGGGCCTGCTCATGAAGCGCGTCAAAGCCTTCGTTCACCAGCTTTTAAACGAGTCGCCTGGGTTCCAAATCGAGATTGTCGATGGCAAGGTGCGCTTGGTCTACTTGGTCACGGCCGCGATTTGGAAGAGCAAGGACGGAAATGGCGATCAGGTGAAACTCGACATCTACCGCAAGCTGCGGGAAGAGATCGAAGAGGCTGACCTCGACGATATCGAGCTTGATCTACAGCCAGCCTAGTCTTTTTTCCACCGTGCCAGTGCGGCCTTTTTAGCGCTCTCCGCCCGTTCCTCAGCGGTCATCTTCGCCGCGCGGGCTTTCCCGCCCTTTAGGCCGCCCTTGCGCCCGAGGGCGACGGCGGCCGGGTCTTTCGCCTTGGCCTTTTTCTTGGCCGGTTTAAGCGGCTCGGCGTCCGGCACGACGGTATCGAGAATGTGCCGGGCTATTTGCTGGGTGTCTTTTTCGCGGGGCTTCTTGCGTGAGCGGTTGGGCATGCTCTAATTATGCCTTGCGATTCGGTCCCGTCAATCATTCCACAATGGAGCGAGCCCCATGAAGTCATGCTTTGCCGCTGCGATCGCGATATTCTTACTCGTCGTCCTCGAAGGCTGTGGCGGGAAGCCCGCTGTGAACCAGAACGTCGCGAGCCAATCCGTCCAACCAGCGGCCCAGGTGGCGCCAACGGCAAACTCGCCGGTCGATACCTATCCCGTTCCAGAATCACCGACTCCGACGATAGCAGACGCGGATCGCCCCGGCTCGATCGACGAATTCAGGGCGCAGGTCTTTCGTCGATACCAGGAGGACATGTATGCGCCGTTCATCGAGCTGGCTTATTGGGGCTCATCGAACGACGAACAGAAGAAGGAGTATCTGAGCCAAGTCAGATCCGCTGCGCGACACCTTAACGACAAGCCGTCGGTGGTGAAGTCGATTGACGACCTCGAAGTGTTTCCCATCGGGGAGAACGAAAACGTGACGGCGGGGGCGTTGGGGCGCACCGATGATCTACCTCTCTTTCCCAAACCAACGCACTTCGTGCGAATCACCTGGCATTTTGTCGAACCGTCGCAACAGCGACCCGCTGGTGAGGGCGAAGACATAATTACGACCTCGGCCACCCTTCCCGTTGGCGTCCACGACGGGAAGTATTACTTCTGTACGATCAAATATCCGACCACCAATTCTCAGGATTAGACTGACCCACTACCGATCGGCCAAGCGTCCTTAAGACGCTGCCGTGAGACTGGCGACCCGGAAGCAGCAATTGCTCCGACTGATGCGAACTTAAGGCGCGGCGACGCAGCGTCGATCTGCTAAAATGGCGGCGTGCGTCGACGCGCCTCTTTAGCTCTGATCGTTCACCTGATCGGCACCGGCTTGATCGCCCGGGCCGACGACGAACGCTCCCCCGCTCTTGCCAGCCATGTTTTGCCGCTGCTTAAATCCCGCTGCGTGAAGTGCCACGGACCGATCAAGCGGGAGGGGGGCCTGAACCTGGGCACGGCGCGAGGTCTGGCGGCGGGCGGCGAGAGCGGCCTCGTGGTCGACCGGGCCGAGCCGCTCAAGAGCCTGCTGTGGAGGCGCGTCGAGGAAGGCGAAATGCCGCCCGACGAAGCGCTGGCGGCAGACGAACGAGAGACGATTCGCCGCTGGCTGACGGCCGGCGCCGAAGGCCTGCCTGATGCCCGGGCACACGGCGAGCAAACCGGCCATTGGGCTTTCGAGCCAGCCTCGCAGCCCCCGGTTCCGCAACCAGGTGCGAGCTCGCCATCGTCCACGCCGCTCGACTGTTTCCTCCAGACCGCGTTACGATCGCAGGGCCTGTCGTTCTCGCCTGAAGCCGATCGCTACGTCCTCATCCGCCGATTGAGTTTCGATCTTCTGGGGCTGCCACCGACTCCCGACGAAATCGAAGATTTCGTTCACGACACCCGGCCGGACGCCTACGAGCGGGTCGTCGATCGCTACCTCGCTTCGCCGCGCTACGGCGAGCGATGGGGTAAGCACTGGCTCGACGCGGCGGGCTACGCCGACAGCAACGGCTACTTCAACGCCGACACCGACCGGCCGCTGGCGTATCGATACCGCGACTACGTCGTCGATTCGCTCAACCGCGACAAGCCGTTCGATCAGTTCGTCCGCGAACAGCTCGCCGGCGACGAACTGGCCGGTTATCGGGCGGGGAGCGAGATCGCTGCCGAGCAGGTCGAACTGCTCGTGGCGACGCACTTTTTGCGCAACTCGCAAGACGGCACGGGCGAGAGCGACGGCAACCCCGACGAGGTGCGGGCCGACCGCTACAGCGTGCTCGAGGGGACGCAGCAGATCATCGGTTCGGCCCTCTTGGGGCTGACGCTGCAATGCGCTCGTTGCCACGACCACAAATTCGAGCCGGTCACCCAGGTCGACTACTACCGCTTGCAAGCCGTTCTGGCGGGGGCATTCGATCCGGAAAACTGGCTCAAGCCAAACGAGCGGCAGGTGATCACGGCGTCGCAGACCGAGATGGCCGCCTGGGAAGCACGGATGCGCGACATCGACGATCGGATTGCCGTTTTGCGGCGGGAGCTGACCGAATGGGTGCGTGCCAGGCGTCCGCGCGGCCAAGTTGTCTTTGAAGACCATTTCGACGCCGGAGACGATCTTTCTTCGCGCTGGACGAACGTCGCGCCCGGGGACGACGTTTCGGGCGGTTCGCCAGCGGTGCGGCTTGGCTCAACCACGGCGCCTGGCGCGGTGGTTGAAAACGGCGCTTTGAGCCTCGTCGAATCGGGCGGCGCGGGCAACCGCTGGCTCTCGACGAGCGGCAGCTTCGGGTGGGCGCCAAGCGAGCCGGGCGAAACGGTCCAAGTGACCTTTGATCTCGTCGCCGACAAAGTTCAAGCGACCGATCAGCCCGCCGCCCGCATCGGCTTCTACATCGCGCTCAACGACTTTAACGACAACTCCGGTTCCCCCGGCGGCAACATTCTCGTCGACGGCAATCCGCAGGGGGGCGCCGAGGTTCACGTCGATTATCCCGGAGACGATTCTCGTGCCAAGGGACAAATCGGCACGAGCGGCTACCATCCGGGCCACAACTACGGAGTGAGGATCACCAATGCGGGCGACGGCCGCTATCTGCTCGAGCAGCTCGTCGACGACGTGCCGGAAGAAAAGACCGTCACCCTCGGCAAGGAGGATCTCCCGCCCGGCGGTTTCGGGTTTGAGTTCTGCTGTGGGCGCAGCTTCGTGGTCGACAATGTGGTGATCGAGAGCAGTTCGAAGGCCGAAGCGTCGGCGGAGGCGGCGGCCGCCTATGCGGCCGAGTACAAAAAGAAGCGCAAGGAGGTCGAGGCCGCCGTCGCCGACTTGAATGGCGGCCGAAGCGACCAGCCGGGCAAGACGGCCGTGGCGCTCGATGTTTCTCCCACACCGCCCGAGTGGTTCCTGCTCGTGCGGGGCAACTACTCTCAACGCGGCGCGAAGGTTGAGCCGGGCGTGCCCGCCGTATTGGAAGAACCTGGCAACATCTACTCCGTTCTCCCCGCGTCGGCCTCCGAAAGTAGCGGCCGTCGACTCGCCCTGGCCCATTGGCTGACCCGGCCCGACTCGCGGGCGGCCGCGCTCTTGGCCCGCGTGACCGTCAACCGCCTCTGGCAACACCATTTTGGCGCGGGCATCTGTTCCACGCCCGACAATCTCGGATACAGCGGCTCTGCTCCTTCACATCCCGAATTGCTCGACTACCTGGTCGGCGAGTTCCTCCGTGGCGGCTGGCGCATGAAGCCGCTCCATCGAACGATCGTCGTGTCTCGCGCGTATCGGCAATCGAGCTCGCCTCGCGAAGAAGGTCTCAAGCTCGACCCGGACAATCGGCTCCTGTGGCGGTTTCCCCTGCGGCGGCTCGAGGCGGAGAGCCTGCGGGACGCCGCCCTTTCGCTTTCCGGCGAACTCGACGGCTCGATGGGCGGCGCCTATGTGCCGACCGATCGCAACGGGCAGGGCGAGATCGTTGTCGACGAGGCGAAGCCGGGCGGCCGTCGCCGGAGCCTTTATTTGCAACAGCGCCGCACGCAGACGTTAAGTCTGCTGGAGTTGTTCGACACGCCCTCCATCGTCACCAACTGCACGCGGCGCTCGTCGGCCACCACGGCGCTGCAATCGCTGAGCGCGCTCAATTCCGAGTTCGCCCTGGCTCGCGCCCGGGCCCTCGCCGGACGGCTGGCGGGCGAATCGCCGGGAGCCACGGTCGACCGGGCCTTTATGCTGACTGCAGGACGGCCGCCCGACGCGAAGGAGCGGGCGGCTTCGGAGCGATTTCTTCTTGAGCAGCGCGGCCGCTACGCCGAGGATCCGGATGCCGCCAGCCGGGCACTCGTCGATTTTTGCCAGATGCTGCTGGCGAGCAGCTCGTTTTTATATATCGAATAGCCTCCCATGGCCGCGCAGCCGCGTATCTGGGACCTGCACTGCCACATCAGCGCCGCCGGCCGCACGCCGACCGAGCGGATGGCCGAGCTGATGCGTTATGCCGACCGCATGCGGATCGAACGCGTCTGCATCTACATGGGCTACCCTCATAGCACGAATCCCTCGCCCGAACGGCTGCGAGAGGAAAACGACCAGGTGCTGGAAGCCCTTGAGCACTGGCACGACCGGGCCTTCGGGTTCTGCTACGTGAGCGGCGAGCACGTCGACGCGAGCCTGCGGGAAATCGATCGCTGCGTGCGCGACGGGCCGATGGTCGGCATCAAGCTCTGGGTGGCCCGGCGGTGCAACGATCCGGCGCTCGACCCGATTATCCGCCGCGCGGCCGAGCTCAAGGCCGTCATCTTTCAGCACACTTGGTTCAAGACCGACGGCAAGAATTTCTCCGGCGAATCGACCCCCGACGACCTGGTGGCCCTGGCGAAACGGCACCCGGGCGTGCCCCTGATTTGCGGCCACACGGGCGGAACCTGGGAACTGGGTATTCGCGCCGTTCGCGCCACGCCGCAGATTTACGTCGACCTGGCCGGCTCCGACCCCACGGCCGGCATCACGGAGATGGCCGTGCGTGAGCTGGGGGCCGAGCGCGTGATCTACGGCAGCGACGCGCCGGGCCGCAGCTTCGCCAGCCAACTGGCGAAGGTGGTCGGGGCGTCGATCGACGACGCCGACAAGGAACGGATCTTGGGCGGCAACCTGCGGCGGCTGATGAAAGAGATTCTGGCGAAGAAAGGGGTCCGCACGTGAACACCGACGTCGTCGACGTTTACGTCTGGCTCTCGCGCTGGCCGTTTCGTCGTCTGCCGGCCGACGACACAAGGCAACTCGTCGCGAAGCTCAAGGCGGGAGGCGTGAAAACGGCTTGGGCGGGCAGTTTCGACGGCCTTTTCCACCGCGACCTGGCCACGGTCAACGAGCGGCTGACGGCCGACTGCCGCGAGTTGGGCGACGGACTTTTGAGGCCCTTCGGCTCGGTGAACCCAAAGCTTCCGGAGTGGGAAGACGACCTGCGCCGCTGCCATGAAGTACACGCCATGCCGGGCGTTCGGCTGGCCCCGGCCTACCACGGCTACTCACTCGAGGATCCCGCGGTCGCGCGTCTTCTGGCCGGTGCGGCCGAGCGGCGATTGCTGGTTGAAATCCTCGTGTCGCTGGAAGACCAACGGACGCAAACGACCTTGGGTCGCGTTCCGCAACTCGAATTGGCCCCGTTGGCCGACCTGGTCAAACAGACGCCGGGCTTGCGGCTGGTTCTGCTCGGCGCATTTCACGGAGGGGCCAAACGGGACGCGATCGAACGGCTGGCGGCCTCCGGCGAGGTCTATTTTGAAATCGCCACCCTGGAGGGCATGGGCGGAATCAGCCGCCTGATCGAATGGGTGACGGTCGAGCGGATCTTGTTTGGATCGAGCTCGCCTTTTTTCTACTTCGACTCGGCCCGGTTGAAGCTGCAAGAGTCGGAGTTGGCCGGCCGGCCGCTGGAGCAGATCGGCTCGCTGAACGCGAATCGGTTGCTGGAGAGTTAGGGACGAGCCCGCGTTTTCCGTGCATTCTAATCGAAAACCTTTGACACTCGTTGCCTCACATTTGAGAATGGTGGTGTCGCAAGCCGCTCGGCGCATAACTCAGGGATCTTTGTCATGTCAATCGACATCGCCTCCGTACCCAGCCAGTTCCAAGCCGTTCTGAACCGCATCGGAGACGTGCTTGACGCCGATGTGGAAGTCGAATCTTACGACGAGGAGTGGCTCAATTTCACGGTCGATGGATATTCCGATCAGGAAGCCCTCCGCGAGATCGAGAGCAAGAAAAGGCGCGTCCTCTTGGGAGCAGACTCGCATAACTTTCGCATCCTCTGCCCGTGGGACCCGTCCAGCGGCGAAGGCCTGTGGCTCCACAGCCTGCGGGATTCAGATACGCCGCACGACTACTTGATGGGAAACTGGTACTACTAAGCGTCGCCCGGAGAGTCGCCGCAAATCTCAACGGCCCCGTCGACTTGCCCGGCGCGGGCTTCGTCGTCGAACCGCTTGGCCAAAGTCAACTCGTCTCGCAAGGCGTCGGCCGCCGGGACAAGGCTATTCTTCGGGTCGAGACAGAATAGATCCCACTTCTCGTCCTCAAAGCCTTGCTGACGCACGTACCACTGGTCGTGCTCGTTTTGTTGCAGCGGAAACAGCGCGCAAACGGCGGGCTTGTAGCGGAACTTGTCGCCTTCCTCGACACCCAGACGGTGCAATACGCAGCCGGTATTGAAGAATACGCACCAGCCGTCGGCCACCCGGAGCAACCGCTGGCCTAGCCGCCGCCGATGAGTGGCAAAGCCGCGTTTTACCACCACGCTGCGCGCCTCCGGGCGAAGCAGGGGCAGAAACCGCTCAACATTCTCCGTCAGTTTCGCGATTTCTTCCGGATAGATCAGCGGCCGGCCTTCACGGCAGCAAATGCCGTCGCAGCCACGGCCAAAAGTGCACTCATACGTGGCGGAGTGCAGATTAAGTACGGGCAACTGGGTCGTGCCGGACACCGCGCGCCGTCCCTTTCTGGCCGCGTCGTTGCGCGGTCCTCACCAGATCGACCAGCCAATCGGCCGGCGAAATTCCCGCCGATCGCAAGGCCCCACAGAAGCATGCCGTCGGGCCGAGATCGGGGTTCGGATTGACCTCAAGCAGGTAAGGCTGGCCGTTGCCGGCAATGCGAAAGTCGACTCGCGCATAGTCGCGACAGCCGAGAAGTCGGAACGCCTGAAGCGACAAGCAGTTGATCTGCTGCAGCAACCCGGCCGGGAGAGCGGCGCCATACACGGCCCACGACCTTTCGTAATCGGCCGAGCCCGGCTGCCACTTCGCGTCGTAGGTCAGAATGGGCCAACCGCCGTCTGGCACGTCGAAGCAAAACTCGATCGGCGGCAGCGTCGTGAGCCGCAGCGATCGGATCAGCGCCACGCTGACTTCGCGGCCCGGCACGTACTCTTCCAGCAACGCGTCTCGGCCATAGCGGGCTTGCACCTCACGGACCCGTGCGCCCAGTTGACGACGATTGACGACGACGCTGCTCTGCTCGATTCCCAGGCTGGCGTCCTCGTGGGCGGGCTTGACGATCACCGGCCACGCCAGGCTGAACCGGCCGATAGTCGCACCGTTGACGACCTGCCACCGCGGCGTCGGCAGACCGTTTCGCGCCAGGAGTGCCTTGACCCGCGGTTTATTCCTGGCAACGGCGAGTGCGCGGCCGCCCGAACCCGTGAATGCGGTGCCCGAACGGCGCAACAGGTGGGCAACCAAGGACTCGGTACCCGGCGAATCGGCCAGACCCTCGAACAGATTCAGCACCACGGCGGGCTGACGACGAAGCAACTCGGCTCGAAGTTGCGTGAGGTTGCCGCCAGCACACAGCGGCGAGACGTCGAAGCCGGCGCGAGTGAGGTGCTCGACGGCAAACTCCGCCGCGGCCGAAACCGCCCGCTCTGCGATGGCGTCGTGATGCGATTGGTGGAGGACCGGCTCATTGGATAGCACGACAACTCGCAGCGCGGCAGCGTCGATCGTCGGCCCTTGTGGACGGGCTTGTTGTGCCACGGCACGGTTCTCGTCGCAACGATATCAAGGCCCATGTTGCCCGAGAGGATCGCCCGAAGTGGATTCTGCGATCCCCAAACTGACCGTCACAAACTGCTTCTGGCGGCCGCTTGGGCAGGCGGCACAGTGGGTGCAACCCACGGCGGGCCGAGCCGACATCTTCCGCCAAGCGCGGCGCGCCAGCGAGGCCGCGGCCGCGAAAACCACCGCGAGCGCCACGACGTCCTGCCAGTCGAATCGCCACTCAAAGTTCATGCTCGGCCTCCGTCATTTCAAGAGCAACATCCCGACCTGATAGGTCGCCAGGGCGCCGACGTAAGCAAGCGCGGTCATGTAAACGAACGTAAATACCGGCCACCCCCAACTGTTCGTCTCGCGCTTGATGACCACCAGCGTCGAGGCACACTGGGCGCAGAGGGCAAAAAACACCATGATCGACAAGGCCACCGGAACGTTGAACACCGGCGTGTCTGTGTCGTCCCAGGTCGCCTGCCGCAGCACTCCCTCTAACCGGTTGCGATCGGCGCTCTCGTCGAGGTCGATCTCTTCGCCCAGGTTGTAGATGATTCCCAGCGTGGCCACCACCACCTCGCGGGCCGGAAAAGAAGCGATGGCCGCCGAGCCGATCCGCCAGTCCCATCCGAGCGGTCTCACCGCCGGCTCGATCCAGCGTCCGATGCGTCCCAGGATGCTCTGTCGGCTGTATGCTCCTTCGATCTCGCGGTCGATCGCGTGTTGCCGTTCGATCAGTTCGTCGCGACCTGCGTCGCCGGCGGGAAGCTCGGCCAGTTGTCGCTCGAGGGCCAGCTTCCGCGAGGCAAACGGCCCCTCAACGACGGCCGCGTTGTGCGGGTAATAGAGGGCCGCCCAGACGAGGATCGACACGGCCACGACCAGCGTTCCGGCTCGGCGAACAAACGACCATCCTCGTTCGACCATGCGGTGAAAGACCGTGGCGGCGGAGGGCCATTTGTAAGTCGGTAGCTCCATCACGAAGGGCGGAGTCGGTCCTCGCAAAAGCGACCGCTTGAGCACCAGCGCCACCACGACGGCGGCCACGATCCCGACCAGGTACATCGCCGTCATCGTCAGGCCTTGCAGGCCGATGAGGCCGCCGGCGTAGGTGCGATCCGGGATGAAGGCGGCGATGAGCAGCGTGTAGACCGGCAGGCGGGCGCTGCAACTCATCAAGGGTGCGACGAGGATCGTGGTCAACCGGTCGCGGCGGTTCTCGATGACGCGGGTGGCCATCACGCCCGGAATCGCGCAGGCGAACGACGAGAGAAGCGGGATGAACGACTTTCCGCTCAGCCCCACGCGCGACATCAGCTTGTCCATCAAGTACGCCGCGCGGGCCATGTAGCCGCAGTCTTCCAGCACGCCGATGAAGAAAAAGAGAATCAGGATCTGCGGCAAAAAGATGATCACGCTCCCCACGCCGCCGATCAGCCCCTTCACGATCAGGCTCCGCAACGCTCCCTCGGGCATGAGCGCCTGCACCCAGTCGGAGCCGGCCGCCGTCGCCAACTCGATCCATCCCATGGGCCAGTCGGCGACGCGGAACACCGACTGAAAAACTAGCACCATCATCGCCAGGAAGAACAGCGTTCCCCACAGCCTGTGCGTGAGCAGGCGGTCGATGTGGTCGCTGAACGTTTTCGGCCGGGTAAGTGGCCGGCAGACGATCCCCTGGAGCACCTCACCGACCCAGGTGTAGCGGGCCATCGCCTCCACAGCCGGCACCGCGAACCCGGCTTGCCTGAGCCGCTCTCGCGCGGCCGCGATTTCGCCGGCCAGCGACGCCCTGCCGTTGCTGAGCAGGTGTTTTTCCAGATAGCCCGAGGTATCGAGCAGGAGGCGTTCGACCAGCGGACGCGGAATACGAGGTGCGGCTGCCGCGCCTGGCGCTTCATCCCCGTTCACCCGCGCAGCCAGCCGGTCGACTTCTTCTTTAAAGGGTTCGGGGAAGGGCGTTTCGACGGGACGGCGATTCTGACCGGCGACGCGCAACAGGGCCGCTTTGAGTTCCTCCAGGCCTAGGCGCTTGTTGGCCTGGGTCTCGACCACCGGCACGCCCAGCCGCTCGCTCAACCGCCCGGTGTCGATCTCGACGCCCCGCTGCCGTGCCACGTCGGCCATGTTGAGGGCCACAACGGTCGGCAAGCCGAGCTCGAGCACCTGGCTGACCAGGTACAGGTTGCGCTCCAGGTTGCTGGCGTCGACGATGCACAGGACGGCATCGATCGGCGGCGCATCGACTTGGCGCCCCAGAAGCACCTCAACCGCCACCATCTCGTCGGGCGAGCGTGGGGCGAGGCTATAGGTGCCCGGCAAGTCGACCAGGGCGAAGGCCCGGCCTTGAAACGCCATCTGGCCGATTTTCTTTTCGACGGTGACGCCCGGGTAGTTGCCGATGCGCTGACGCACGCCGGCCAGGGCGCTGAACAACGTCGACTTGCCCGTGTTGGGGTTTCCAATCAGGGCGACGGCGAGCGTCGGGCGGTCGACAGGGGCGGACATCAGAGCGGCTCAATTTCGACTCGCGCGGCTTCGCTCTTGCGGATGCTGAGGCGATAACCTCGCACTTCGAGTTCAAGCGGGTCGCCCAGCGGCGCCTGGCCAACGACGGCAACTTCAGCCCCAGGCGTCAGCCCCATTTCCAAGAGCCGCATGGTCACTTCGTCCGCGCCCGCGATTTGAACGACCCTTCCCCCTTTGCCCACGGGCAACTCGGCCAGCCGCGGCCGTTTATCCGGCCGGCCCACGTCAGCCGACAGGGGCGGAGGCTGAGTCACACGGCGGCCCCCGCCTCGATCAGCGAATTCGGCCGGACCAGCACGCTCAACAGGTCATCCGCGCGGAAACCAAACTTCTGGCTGCCAAGTCTCAAGATGCAGGGACTGCCCGGCTGCACCATCTCGATCGGGGCGCCGTTTCGCAGCCCCATTTCGTGGAGGCGATGGACGTGGTCGGCACAGCCGAGCACGGTTGCCACGATCGCGGTGGCGCCCGCCCCAAGCTGACAGAGAGGCACAAGGTCGTAAAGCGTTTCGTTCACCGTGATGGACCCGCCAAATGCAACTGCAAACTTAATATCGTCTAATTGCGACAGCGTCTCAAACTCAACAACCAAATTCTAACGGTTGACATTTCATTTGGCAACAGTTGGCTCCAGGAATCTATGTGCCGCAAGTGCCTTATTGAGAAAGGGTTACTTGTCCCGAAGAACCAGGCCGGCTGAGGGGACGAAAACAACACGGCGGCGAAAAGACGGGGGGACCGCCAGCATTGCGGCAAGAGAATCGTCTCAAAAGGCCGTGTCGGCTCTTCACGTTTGCGGCCGGCCGGCTGGCCTGTTGTCGCCCGAGTCCAGCCAGCCCGCGCCGACGACCCACGAGAGGGCGACACACATTCCGAGCACGGCGAGCTCGGCCGGGTTGTCAGTTCCTAGCCGAGTAAAGGCGCCGCCCAGGATTCCCGCGCTCAGCACCGCGAGCAACGGCGACGTGAATCGCGAGAAGAAACGGCGGCTGGCGACATAGGTGGTCCAGGCGGCCGTGCTGGTCACGAGGATGAACGCCAGAGGGGAGACGGAACGGCTGTACCGCTCGGGAGCGAGCCGATCAACCACCAAAACAACGGCCAACAAGATTGCCGCACCGGCCTGGACGCGAAAGAGTTCTCCCAGCCGCAGGCGGAATCGTCGCCGCGTGACGAGGGTACGCTGATCTGGCATATCGCCACCCTAGTCCGGATTACTCAACGGGCCCCACCAAGCGCGAAGCGTAAGCGAGGAGCACGACGCAACTTCCCTCGCTCACGGGTTAGTATCAGCGCAGTCTGCGCGCAAGTCTACGGGGCCGGTGAATAATCCGGACCAGGCTTGACCCACCGGGCGGGCAACCGTTTGATCAGACACGCGCGGCGCAAACACGTACCTGGCAACCGACGGCTGCTTCAAGCAGCACCGCCGCGAGCAGAATTGTCGACGCCCACGCTGACGACTATTCTGGAACACGCCGTCGGTCTTGGACTCGCTTCCGTTCCGCGCGACACGAGCCGCCGGTCCGCCCTCCTTCCCAGACGTGATCGTGACAGAAGAACGCTTCGAGTTCGGCCGCAACTGGGAACAATTTCTGACAACCCTCGACGACGGCCAGATCCGGGCGGCGACGCTCTCGCTGGAAAGCACGTTGGGGGCAAACGGCCTGGCGGGGAAGTCGTTTCTGGATGTGGGCTGCGGAAGCGGCCTTTTCAGCCTCGCGGCCAGAAAGCTGGGGGCCTCGGTGCGATCGTTTGATTTCGACCCCCGGTCGGTTGAGTGCGCGCGGCGGCTCAAAGAGCGGTACTTTCCTTACGACGACCACTGGCAGATCGAAGCCGGGTCGGTGTTGGATGGGGGCCTTCTGGCGTCGTTAGGGAAGTTTGACGTGGTGTACGCCTGGGGCGTCCTGCACCACACCGGCGCGATGCGCCGCGCTTGGGAGTCTGTAGCGT
Source organism: Pirellulales bacterium (assembly GCA_035550375.1). GTDB lineage: Bacteria > Planctomycetota > Planctomycetia > Pirellulales > JAICIG01 > DASSFG01. Next base: position 27,631 of record DASZPH010000072.1, read on the forward strand.
CGCTCGTGAGCCACGGCGGGCGGCTTTGCATCTCCATCTACAACGACCAGGGCTACGTGTCGCAGGTGTGGCTCATGATCAAGCGGACCTACCAACGTCTTCCTCGCTGGATGCGCCCCGGGCTGGTGGCCGCCGTGGCGGGCGGCCTCTTCGCACGCCGGCTGACGATCTCGCTTGCGGCCAGCGGCCTGCGACTCTGCTCCCTGCGAAACCCGCTGACACCGTGGATCAACTGGCTGCGAGAGTCGCGCGGGCGGCGACAGCGTGGTATGCACCGCTGGTACGATCTGATCGACTGGGTCGGCGGCTATCCCTTTGAAGTGGCTCGGCCGGAGGAAGTGTTCAATTTCTTTCGCTCACGCGGCTTCGAGTTGATCTACTTAACCACGCAAGGGGGCGGTCACGGCTGCAACGAGTTTGTCTTTCGGCGAGTCGAAGCCGCCGGCGGCCCCACAGCGAGCGGCGGTCTGAGCAGCCCGTGATCAAAAGCGGGTTGCTTATCGGAAGTCCACGAAGTGCGCCCAGTGCCGCGTGTCTCGGCCAAGACGCCGAAACACGGCGATATTCGGAATCGGCGTGGGCACTGCGGCGAAATCCTGGCGGTTGGTTCGCACGAAGTTCACGGCAAGCTGAATTGCCGGCATCCACATGTCGTCGAAGATGATGTGCCCGGCCACTGGAGACAAAAGCGAACTTAGCGTGAAGTCGAGCATGACGTCGTCAAACAGATGGCTGCCGTCGATAAAGATCACTTGAAACTGCCGGCCCTCGTGGGCCAGTCGCGCCAACGCCGTAGCCGACATTTCTTCGACGAACTGAAAATGCTCGCCGCCCAAACGCCGGCCATGTCGGAGCCCGATGCCGGCCCACCCGGGCGTCTGGCGTTGGAAGGGGTCGATCGCAGTGTGGTCGCCGAGACCGTTTTTTTGCCGAGCGGCCAGGAAGAAAATCGTGCTGAATCCATAGGCCAGGCCGGTCTCCAGCGTGGCCAACGGCCTCAGTTGGCGGCACAAGTCGTAGATCCACATCCCCTGCGCCGGAGAGATTCTCGCGATGCTGTCGAGCGGGTGCTCAAGACCATCCTCGCCCAATTGCGGTCTGTTGTCGTACATCGACAACAGCACCGCGCGGAAGGGATCGTCCAGCGAGGCAAGCACATCCACCGGCGACGGCGGGGCCGGCGTCTTGCAGGATCGATCAAACGACGAATCGGGATGATCCACGTGAAGTGCCCAGCCAACGGTCAGTGAACGATGTGGCCATGATAGCGGAGCAGACGCGAGAACCGAAACGCGCGGCCGCGGCCCAAGTCCCGCGGCAGCAGGAGCCGCATCGGCATTATGAACCCTTGTGCCTATTGGGGTTCCGGGCTAGCGTGGCCTCGGAATGACTGTCGCCCAGGCGCGGCGCGAAAACCAAGTTCAACAAAACAGCCAGTCGACCTGAATTCGGCACTTGCGACGGAAGTTCCTCCGGAACTCTGGTTCCGAAAAAACTACTGCCCTTCTCCCGTCGGCATCTCGTAAAGCTGGTAGATCTCCCAGGTTCCCTGGCCGACGTGGTCGAGGAAACGCCGCGTGTGTTCAACTGCTTCTTCCTTGGTCGCGGCGTTGAGGAGGGCGTAGCCGCCGAGGACCTCTTTGGTCTCGGCGAAAGGGCCGTCGGTGACGGTGACCTTGCCGCCGGCATCTTTGTGCACGCGGACGCCTGTGGTGCCAAAGTGCACGCCCTCACATTCGATCAGCCACCCCGCCTTCATGCCCTCTACGATGAGCTGGCCCATGGACGTCATCTCGGCCTCCGTCGGCTGGCGATTCGTTGGATCGTGCGTCAAAATGCAGACGAAGCGCATGTCGATTCTCCTCGGTTGGTGTTTTGCGTAACAGCAACTTTGTCGAACGGCGCGGAAGCGAATCGACATGAAACGGAAATTTTTTCCCGTGCCAACTACAATCGCCGCGATCCGCACTGTCTCCAGGGCACTCCGTTGTATCAAAGTGAGCCAAACTGGCGCACCTCGACCGGCGCGCGACAGGCGACGACCACGCGAAGCGATTGCCAACGCGGTCCCGAGCCCAACACGGGTGCCTTACTTGTCTCTTGGCTGCGCGGGCTTTTCGGGCTTCAGCAGGCCGGCTTTGCCGAGGGTGATGGCGAGGATGACGCCGGCGGCTTGCTTTTTGGACGAGACGAGGTCGATGGTCGTGACCAGGCGGTCGGGATGCTTGTTGTCGATCGCGGTCAGGCAGAAGCGGACGTCCTGGTCGCGGTCGTTGGCTTTGCCCGTGCCGGTCCAGGCGAGGGTGGAGCGCTTTGCCGAGGGGCCGAGAGCCTCGTTCGGATCGTTGATCCACCAATCCTTGCTGTCGTCGCCGCACAGGATCTCATCGCTCTCGGTCTTGCCGCCTTCATAGTTGAGGACGATGTTAAAGCTCGGCTGGCCCTTGGCGGCTTCGAAAAAGACACAATGGAGGATATAGAGCGTCTCGAACTTTTGCTGGCATGGAATGTCGGTGATCTTTTCAGGATAATTCTGCCCGCGGTCGGCATTACGCTGTCCCCAGAGGATCGTCGCGCCCTGAATCTCCAGGGGCACCCCCGCAAAGGTCTGCCGCCCGCGCGGTGTCACCGCCCAGGGATATTGCTTGATCTTCTCGAAGCTATCGGGTTTCAACACCAGGTACTTCGACAGATCGAGCGTTACCGGTTCACCCTTGGCGCCTGCGGCTGCCCGGGCCTGCGATTCCTTGGCCTGCGCCTCGCTGGCTGCCGATTCCTTGGCTGCCTGGTCCTCCTTGGATTGTAAGGCGGCCGCATCCTGAGCTTCGGCTTTCGCCACTCGGGCCTGTGCCGACGCAAGCGAGACCTGCGCCGCAACGAGGGCGAAGCTGACCAGGGCCGCAACGATGCTCACGGTGAGGGTCGATCTGCCATGCGACGTCATCGGAGAAACTCCTGCACGTTGGAAATGGGGATGACAACTTAAGACATTTTGTCGTATTCCACCCGCGTCGTCCAGTCGAGTGCACGTTCGCTGCTGCTCGGCCGCCGAATGAAGTTCTACCGAGTGAGAAGGCGATCCTTCGCTGGGGAATTCTGCCCGGGGGGAGGCGGGCCAGCCTATTGGTCAAGCTGGCCACTGTGTGCGGCGGCGAAGGGCCGGCGAAATGCCCGCAAAATGAAAGGTCACTGAAACGCGAGCGTCGGACCCGAAAAAGGCCTTGGGGTGGCCGCCGTCACCTGAAGCCGCTCGTTCGGCTCATCTATTCAGAATGCCCCCTTTCCCGACCCGCAGCGAGCCGCGCCGGCTCTACGAAGCTGGCTCGACCGGTAGGCTCGCCCATTCCTCGTGGTGTCGCCGCCGCTCGACCGCCGGCCAAACCATGATCAATCCGGCAAACACGCAGAGGCCCGCCTTGAAGGCCATGGCAGGCACCGTGTCCACGATGGAAATGAGATGGTCCTTGACCCACGGCCGAGCCGGCCAATTGCTCGCAATGTAGATCGCCATGAACAACAGAAATTGAGCCGCGCCGCCGATGATCATCGCGCGCCGTACGGTCGGGGTCGACCAGGCCAACACAAGCGACTTTTTCCAGCCGGCTCGGGGTGCGGCGGTAAGGTGCCGAGCCTCACGCAGCGCTTTCTCCATTGCGCAAAGGAAAAGCGTGAGCCCCACAAACACCGGCAGCAGGGACACCAGCGGGGAACAAACCGCGATCACTTCTTCATGCGTCCACGCACGGTCCCATCCGGCAGCGGCGAGCACCGCGCCAAAAATGGCCAGCGCGACAGCGGCTTGCGTCGAGACGTAGCGCAGGGCGAACCGTAACGCGGACTCGCCGGGCCGACCTTCCCAGAACCGCCACACGCGGTCGCTGATGCGAACCGAGTCCTGCAACTCGTTTACCATCTCGGTGGGATTACCAAACCGCACCCGGGTTCGCTCCAGGGCCGCGTGCTCGTCCTGGACTCGTGCCAGTTCCTCCTCGAACGCGCCGCTGACATGGGCCAGAAGTTCCTCGCGCATCTTACGCTTGCAAGCAAGGCTGGCCCGAATGGGCCGGACGGCCCGCTCGACGATTATCTTCAATTGGACCAGGTTAGATTCGGTCATGCCGGTGCTCCCATGATTGGCCCGAGAATCTGAACGAATTGCTTCCACTCGGCACGTCCCGCGTCGAGCTTGCGTCGCCCTTTCGCTGTCAGACAGTAGATGCGCCGCCGGGCGCCGCGTCGGCCGTGCGGTTCGGATTCCCAGTCCGCCTTGACTTCACCGGCCGCTTCCAGCCGATAGAGCGCGGGATATAACGATCCTTCCTTGAGCCGCAGCAGCCCGCACCCGGCCTGATCCAGGCGGTGCAGGATTTCCAGGCCGTGTGCCTCGCCCTGCTCCAGCGTGGAGAGGACCATGGTCTCGAGGTGCCCGCGCAGTTTGTCGCCGTTGATCGCTGTCATGCGATTATATTAGACAGTCTAGGAATAAAAGACAACGGTGCATGCCGCGATTCTTCAGACCCGGTGACGCTCGCTGGAAAAGAACCGCTGGTAAAACAGGGTGACGTTTGAACCGTAGTGCCGTGGCCCGTATGGCTTGATTCCCCCCCAAAGAAAAGCCCCTCGGCGAAGAAGAACTTTTTGCGACGGTGTTGCAGTCTGGCCAACGCTATTAGTCGTGGCCGCTGAATCACTTATGGCGAATTCGGCCGCCCGGGCATGCTGACACCTTTGGCACTCCTCTCTGAATCCGCTTGACTCGGATTACTGTTTATGTGTACATTGCCCTTGTCGATGCTATCGCATACCTAAACGGCCGTCGTTTGGCCGCGGAACCCCGCCTTTTGCCCTCGGTGATGGGCAAAAACACGTCTCGCAGCGGAGGCGTCAATGGTCGCGGAAACTTGCCAGGTTGCGTTCACCAATCGGCAGTGGGAAGCCTATCAATTCGTGCTGAAGTTTCACCGGCTACGGCACCGCGCGCCGACCGCCGTAGAGCTCAGTCAGGGCATGGGCATCACCCTGCGCGAGTCGGCCAGGCTGATCGGCGCACTCACGGCAAAAGGCGTTCTTGAGCGTCGTGTTTACCACGTGCTGGTGGTCGTGCCGCCGAATTACCAATGCCATGAATTCGCGGCGGTTTAAGCCGTGCTCTACACCCCGATTTTCTTGCCCGTGCTCTGGTTAGCCCACAAGCTGCCGACCGCGGCGACCGAAATTGGGGCACCGCCAGAGCTGCCGTGTTGATAAAGTGTCAGGAACGAATGGCACTGTCGTATGGCAGGCAAAGACTTGCGTCGAGGGCCGGCTGCGGCGAGAATTTCGCTCGGCGCGGATCAGCAGCGCAACGTGGCTGCGGAATTCTTTGAAAATTCTGCACGCCGTTCGCCCGGAACAAATGATCTTTTCGTCGAGACCTTCGTTGGTCTAAGATTCGTGGCCAATGAGACCTTCCTTGAAGGGGGATGCGCATTCTCCAGACCAAGGAGGGTCTCGTGTCGTCTCGCACATCGGTTCGCTCATCGCCACGCAGTTCCGCCTGGTGTTGGCGTCGCTGTTGCAAAACCCCGGCCTGCCGTTCGCCGACTCGCGGTCGGAGGAAGCGATTGAGGCGGCCTTCTCTGAGGAAGGCATCTCCTTCGGCCAGGAAGATGACGAGGTGTATTCGCCCGCACTTACTCTCTGGGCTTTTCTCTCGCAGATGCTCTTTAAAGACGAGCAGCGGTCGTGCGTGGCCGCTGTTTCGAGGATCATTGTGCTCTTGGTGTCGTTGGGACGGAAGCCTTGTTCGGACAACACGGGCGCCTATTGCCGAGCGCGGGCGAAGCTCTCGGAAGGCGTGCTCCACCGGCTCACCTATCAAGTCGCCGATGGCTGTGAAGCGGCCATTCCACACCGTTGGCGTTGGACAGGATTGCGCGTCTTTCTCGTCGATGGTTTCACGGTCAGCATGCCCGACACACCGGAGAACCAAGAAGCTTATCCCCAACCGACCTCTCAGCAGGAGGGTTTGGGTTTCCCGCTGTTGCGCGGCTTGGTGTCGCTGTCCTTGGCCACGGCGATGGTCCACGGTTTTGCCACCGGCCCGTATAGCGGAAAAGAAACGGGCGAGACCGCACTGCTGCGCGAGCTGCTCGACCGTTTTCATCCGGGCGACGTGATAGTGGCTGACCGTTATCACTGCTCCTACTTCATGATCTGCCTGCTGAAACAGCGCGGCGTGGAGGTAGTGGTTCGGCTGCACCAGCGCCGCAAGGCCGACTTCCGCCGTGGCAAGCGGCTGGGTACGGGCGACCATCTCGTCCAGTGGCTGCGACCGTCGCGCCCCGACTGGATGGATGAGGAGACCTATCAGCAGATGCCCGGAGTCGATCGAGATACGCGAGGTAGAAGTAGCCGTCTCTCAGCCCGGTTTCCGCGTACGGGTGCTCGTCGTCGTCACCACCTTGCTCGACGCGAAACAGTATACACGCCAAGACATCGCAGAACTCTATCATCGAAGGTGGTTGGCGGAGCTCGATATTCGCGCCATGAAGTGCAGCATGGGAATGGACGTGTTGCGCTGCAAATCGCCCGCGATGGTTCGCAAGGAGATCTGGGCCTGTCTCTTGGCCTACAACCTGATTCGACGAACCCTGCTGCAGTCCGCGTTGGCGCGGAAACGTTCGCCACGACAGATCAGCTTCACCGCGGCGATGCAGAAGGTCGCGGCCAGTTGGGTTCAAGGACCGCTCGTGGCCCCTGAGGCGGCGGCGGCGCTGTTGGGGATTGATTGCAAACACCTAGCGCACGCTTACCTTGTCCGGCGTAGGAAAGTCGTCTGGGATCTCGGTGTGAGTGACCTTGCCGCGGGCCGCCCACTCGGCCCCTCGCTCGAGCGTCACAATGAAGCCCACGCAATGCATCGCCTCGGGACTGTGCCCCAGCGTGGTGTGGAACACGCGCCCCTTTCCGTATTCGATTGCCATCAGCATCGGCTCGTGTTCTCCCGATCCGTGCTCCGCCTTATCGGAGTAGGCGGTCGCGAGCACGGACAGGCCGTGGGCCGGCCCACGCAAACGATCGTACAACTCGTCGGCGGCGTGCATCCAGCTCGACGGCAAGCCGGCCGTGATCGGGTGCTTGGAGTCGCGAATCACCACCAGGAAGGCGTGCTGGGTGCCGTGGCTGCCGCCTCCTCCCGGAGAGGAATCGCGAACGAACTGGCCGTCTCGTAAACGGAGATATGGTCCGGATTTCTCGTTGCGCCCGCCCCAGCCGCCGACGCCGATCATTTCGTTGTAGGCCGCCCAGTCTGGGAAGGCGTTATCGGCCGCGTGAACGACGACCAGACCGCCCCCGTCGCGCATGTAGCGTTCAAACGCATCTCGCGTCTCTTCCGGCCAGGTGGCGCCGTTGTAGTTGGAAACCACCACGTCGTAGGCAGCGAAATCCGGCTTGAAACCGCTCAGATCGTTACCCGGCGGTGAAGTTGCCACGTCGACCGAAAACAGACCGGAGTCCTCCAGGTGTTTTTTGAGTAGCGGGGTGGTGGCCTTCCAGTTGTGGTTGTTCTGGCCGTCGACGATCAGCGCCTTGAGGGGCGGTTCGGCGGCGCCGGACGGCAGGCAGCTCAACAACACCCCGCAATAGACGAACGATCGCAGCAGCATGGGTCGGCTCCTCTCTGTTTGAGTATCCGGCTCAGTTTAATTCTCCGGCGCGATCCAGGAAACCCTGCGGGTTGTGACGCCTGCGGGGTAGCGCAAAAGGAGATCAAACTTCTTCGTTTCCATGACCCGAAAGAACGGACGGAAGGGACTCTTGGCGGACTGCGGGCAGCGGATGCGGGCAATGGAAATCGACCCCTCGGCGACGATCGACCCGCTCGTGCTGGCGGCTCGGGAACATGGGCTGCCGGCCCACGAGGTGGAGATGATCGCCAGGCGGGTCGCCGGCCGTTCTTGCGGCGACTGCACCGCCTGCTGCGTGGTGAAAGGGGTCGCCGAACTGGGCAAGCCGACTCAAACGGCCTGCCGCCACCTCTGCGAAGCGGGATGCGGAATCTACGCTCTTCGCCCCGGCAGTTGCCGCGATTACGCCTGCCTCTGGCGTCAGGGCTGGGTCGAGGGAGACGAGCGCCGCCGGCCCGACAACCTCGGCGTACTGTTCGACTACGAACACTTCGCGCGGATCCCCGGTTCGATTCGTCTCGTGGTGTGGGAGATCGTGCCCGGAGCCGCAGAAAGCCAGAAGGTTCGCTTCATCGTGGGCAAACTTCTGGAGACGCACAAGCAGATCAAGGCGGTCGCCTATTGCGCGGCTGGCAAGGCGGCCCATCACGATTTTGCGATCGATCGGCAGACGTATCCCGGCACCGACGCCCCGCCGACTCCCCCGATCGTGAGCTTTGACGCGATTCGCCAGGTGATCACCTACGAGTTCCGCAACGCGGGCTAAACGGCCTGGGCATCAGGCCGCGTACATCGCCTCGTCGGACTCCCGCATCCACAGCCGTGGCAGAGGCGCGTCCTGTTCGGCCGTGTGCACCTCGGTGCCTGGGGCGAACTGTTCCAGCGCTCGCCGGGCGGCCCGCCGGGCCAACTCAGGGCGGTTGCACTGGCGGCTGAGATGCAGTTGCACGAGCCTCGCCAGCCGCCGCGGGGCCGAACGCCGAACCACGGCCGCGGCCAGAGCGGCCGCCTGCTCGTTCGACAGATGCCCTTCGTCGCTCAGCACACGTTCGATCAGGTGAGCCGGGCGGCCGCTGGCCATCTGCAGGCCTACGTCGTGGTTGAACTCCACGGCCAGCAGATCAACTTCCGCCAGCCCCTCGACGAGTGATTCGTCCCAGGAGCCGAGATCGGTGGCGTAGCCCAGCGACCAGGCGCGGCCAAACAGGCTCGCGGCGCCGTCGAAGCGAAAGCCAAACGTGGAGCCGCTATCGTGACGGACGCTCAGCGGCCGGCACTGCAGAAGCCCGGTGAACGACCAGGGGCGGTCGCCCTCGTAAGTCCGAATCAGTTTGGCCCGCCCCATCGCCTTGAAGCACGAACAGTGCCTGCGAAGGACGGCCAGATGATCGGGATGACACCAAACCGGGATGCGCAGCCGCAGCAGGTGGGCGAAGACGCGGTCGTTCCAGTGGTCGCCGTGGGTATGCGTCAGGAGCACGGCCCGGATGCGAGGCCAGGAGACGCCCACGGTTGCCAGCCTCGTGGCAATCTGGCGTACTCCCAACCCCACGTCGATAAGCAGGCTGAAGCCGTCGGCTTCGAGCAACGTCGTGTTGCCCGCGCTGCCGCTGCCCAGGACCGTGATTGCCGGCGCCATCCATGTCTCCGCAGAGCAAGCCTATTGAAGGGTGGAGAGTGCTTATCGTGGCTCCGCCGCCGGTCGGCGTCAAGGCGGCGGCTTGACGCCGCCCCGGACCGCTGTCAAACTCCAGCGGCAAACACCAACCCGCCTGCCACATGCCAGCGCCGACTCTCGGCGCACGAAACGATGACGCGATTCAAGGAACTTCTGGCCAAGAACGAGCTCTGCCGCATTTTTTGCCTGGGCCGACTAATCAGCCCGGCACTGGTTGATCTGTTCGGGCTGGGGGGCGGCTTCGACGGCTTCTGGCTCGATCAAGAGCACGTCGGACTCACCTGGCACGAGATCCAGCAGGCGGCGCTCGCCGCCCGGGCCAATGGATTCGATCAGTTCGTCCGCATGGCGCCGACCAACTACGCTCAAGCCACGCAGAATCTTGAGGCCGGCGCGGGCGGGTTGATGGCCGCGCAGATTCGCTCGGCGGCCCACGCCGAGGAATTCGTGACCTGGACCAAGTTTGCCCCCCGGGGTATGCGGGGCATGAACACGTCGGGCCGCGACGCCGACTATACCCATCGTGGCCAGGCCGAGTTCGCCGAGCGCGCCAACCGCGAACACTTCGTGGCCATCCAGATCGAGACGCTGGGGGCGCTCGGCGATGCCAACGAGATCGCGGCGATCGACGGCGTCGATCTCCTTTTCGTCGGGCCGGCCGATCTATCGCAGTCGTTGGGCATTCTGGGCCAGACAACGCATGCCAAGGTCTGGGAGGCGATCGACGCCGTGGCAGCCGCGTGCCAACGCCACGGAAAGCACTGGGGAGTCGTGCCGGCCGACCCGGCGTTTGCCGAACGGGCCTACGACAAGGGCTGCCGCATGATTTCGCTGGGCACCGACCTGCTGGCCGTGCGCCGCGGCATCGACGCCACAAAGGAAACGAACCGGCGCCTGTTTAATTGCCGGTAGCACGCCGGGGCGTCATGGCTCGCCCGACAGCGGTGCGGCGGCCAACAGGGGGTCGCGTCGTCGGCACATCACGCCGGCGCCCGCTGAGGCCGTCATCACCCGGTTTGCCCTGATCGCACCCATTCTTGCTCTTAGAATGACTGGCATCGTTTTTCCAGCCGACGTAATTTACATATATGCCGGTCGAGACGCCCAATTAAGATAGGTCGTGCGTCCTCGACCCAGTACAATCGCTTTGTCGGGAAGAGTTCCAAGCCGCTCGCGCCCGGGACCGAAGGCTGCCAGAACCGGTCCGCGGCGTTTATCCCCAGCTTAACGAAACGGTTCTCTGGTTCCTTGAATGCTGTCGACCGCGCTTAACCAGCTCTTCCTTTATGTCGGTTTCGGCATCCCGATCGTCTTGACGGGCATGGGGTTGCCGGTTCCGGAAGAGGTGTTCATCATTGCGGCCGGCCTGGCGAGCCACAACGGCGTGCTGGAACCCTGGGCGGCCCTGTTGACCTGCGTGATTGCCGCGATCCTCGGCGACTGCTCGATGTATGCCATCGGCTACCATTTTGGCCACGGACTGGTGCGCGACCACCGCTGGTTTGCCTGGCTTCTCAATCCGCGGGCCGAAAGGAAGATGGAACAGAAGATCCGCGAGCACGGCTTGAAGGCGCTCTTCATCACGCGGTTTTTGGTCGGCGTGAGGTCGCCCGTCTACGTGGCAGCGGGCGTCCTTCGCATTCCGTTTCGCTACTTTATCGCCTGGGACGTGATCGCGGCATCGGTCGTCGTCTCGGTGTTCTTTGGGCTGAGCTATCTTTTTGCCGAACAGATCAACAACCTTTGGGCGCGCATCCGAGACGCCGAGATAGCGCTGACGGTCGGTATCGTGGCGGGGCTGGTTGCCGTGGGCGCTTACTTTTATGCGCGTCATCGCCGACGGATAGACCGCATCCGGCTGCGGCGCTTGCGACGAAACCGCGGACCCGACGGCGGTGCGTCGCCGCCTGGAAGCGCGCCGCCCCCGGGCGGTGCACCACCGGACGGCGGTGAGCCCCCATCCAGCACGGCGCCGCCAGCCAACGGGGCGGTGCGGTCGGTTAGCGAGTCGGCGCAAGACGGGGCCGACGATACCCGTTCAGGAACCACTCGCGCGCTGGCCTGACGGGTCAGTCCCACCACCACGCGGCGGCCGATTTGCCGCCTGGCGACGACCGCTTCTGCTCGCTGCCAAGCGTTCCCTTGCCGTCGGCGGTGATCGCCCCGGGCTGAACGAGCGAGCGGCAGTTTACGGTCACTCCCCCGCTGATGGCCGCCAGGATGTTCACGCGGTTCACGACCCGATGGTTCGCCACCGTGTCGACCTCCCGTGGGGCCAGCCCTTGGGCGACCGCGTATTGGTTCGGATCGCGGAAGGCGAGCATGTGCCAGCCGACTCGGTCCGCCAGCCCTTCCGCCTTGATCAACGACGCGGTCAGGGCCAGGTCGAAAACGTTTTGCAAATCGGCGTACACCGGGTACTTCTTCGCCAGAGCTTCAAAGTGCTTCGTAAACCGGTGGGCGAACTCGGCGTTGAGCGGGTCTGACTCGCCCGTGTGGACCTGTTGTCCCGTCGCCGTGAGCAGTTCGTTCTCACTCAGTACCTTGACCCCTTGGCCGCGAAGCTCGAACACGTCGCGGTCGTTGCTGGTGGCCAGCGCGTCGTAGTTGATCGTGAACCACCAACGTAGCACGTCGAGGGGACGAGCCTGACCGGCGGCCGGCTTCAGCATGTCCAGGTAACTCGGCACGTCGGCTGTTCCCTCTTCAAGTCCGATGCCGACCAGCTTCATACGGTAGTCGGCTTCGACAATCGCGTTGGCAACGCGAGAGCGCGGATCGATGCCGAACACTTCCACCTTCTGACGGCCAAGCTGGCTGCGCAGCTCGGCGAGCCATTTTCCTTTCTGGCCCGACTTCAGCGGCTTCTTGCTCGATGCCTCGAGGTAGGCTTTGGCCTTGGCCAGTCCCTCTTCGGTCGGCGTGATCGAGCAGCCGAATTCACCGTCGCGTGAGGAATAGACGTGACGCAAGACGACGATCAGGTCGTCAAGCTGCACGACGGGACGGCCGTTGTCGGCGCTGACGAGCCGGTTCTCACGGTCGATCGTCCAGTCGCCGGCGGGGCCGGCCAGCACGATGTCGCCCGTGTCGGGATAAACGAACACGTAGCGGATGCGCTGCAACCCGGCGAGCACGCGCATCTCGTCGTCCAACGGTCGGCCGGCTGCCAGCCGCAACTGGATTTCGCGTTCCAGTCGAGGCAGCGAAATCTTGCGCAAAGGCGACGCGTTGCGCACCTGTCCGCCGGCGGCGGCGTGTGTCACCGACTGCCGCAACTGACTGAGGCGGTCGGCGTCTTTCTCGACGACCGGATGAATGACCCCCAGAGCGTCAACGTACACGCCGTTGCGATAGGGCTGAATGGCGCCCGGCCCGCCCACTTCGTCCCAGGTGGTCGGCTGAACGGTCGTGGTGATCAGTTCGATGAGCGAGGTGAAGTCGGCCTGCCCGCCGCCGCCCTGGGCGCCTTGCGCCGGGGCAGGAGTGGCCTCGCTGAGGGCCTGTCCGCGGGCCAGATCGGTGCTCATGGAACCGATGCTGGCCAGCGAAGCGCCTTGTTCACCCGCCGCGGACTGTGCCTTGGCCAGCGCACCCAATCGGGCGTCGCGGGCGGCGGCCGGCAATTGCCTCGCTTGCTCTAAAGCCGGTGCAAACTCGCCGCTGGCGAGCTGCGCGGCGAACAACTCATCGCTTGAAGGCGTGTCGGCCGCCGCAAAAGTGCCTGCCGCCGGCAGGACCAAAGCCACGAGACCCAAAACGCCAGCCAGCCGCCAAAGACCGATCGAATGTCCGCGTGCCATGATTGACTCCTCGCTCTTCTCCGTTGCCGAACAGCCAGCAAAGCCTGCTTATAGATTCCAAGACGGCCGGACCGAAGTCAAGAAAATTCGCCAGTCCAGAGAAACTCGCCAGACTCGCGCTTCCCAGACTGCCCAGCCCTCGCCCCACGCCGATCGGCCTCAGAAATCGGCCTGCCGCGGGGTCTTGCGACGTGTCTGCGATTGAGCAAAAGAACCGGCCCCCTTATAAGGGCTGCTGCCCTGCCGCTTCTTCCGCAAAAATCGGTTCATGTCGACTCTCCGGACGGTCGATAATCGACGCCAGATTATGTCGACGCCTTCCGAATATCGTTCGCGGGCCCGCCGCTCCCTGGTTTGTGCGGTTCTCTGCTTCATCGCCTCTCAATCGGCGCTGGCGCTGGCCATCAACGAGTGGTTGCCTGAACTGCGCGACCCCATTTACGGGCTGAAAGTCCGGCAGCTCCGCAAGCTTGCGGGGCACGTACCCCACGACCGCCTGATCGTGATGCTTGGCAGTTCCCGCACGGTTCACGGCTTCGATGCCGAGTCGTTCCAGTCCCGGGCCGCGGGCGATGGCCAGAGCCTTCTGGTGTACAACTTCGGCATCCCGGGCGGCGGGCCGCTTACCGAGCTGCTCACGTTGCGGCGATTGCTTGCCGCGGGCCTCCGCCCCGATGCCGTGCTCATCGAACTGATGCCCGTTCTGTTCGTCGACGAGGCGATGGTCACGGAAGCGTCGCACTTTACCGCGGGCCGGCTGTCGCAAGACGAACTGACCCTGGTCGCCCGCTTTGTCGACTCGGCCGCCGGCGATAAGCTGCGGAAGGAATGGCCGGCAAACTGGTACGCGCCTGCCTACGTTCATCGCTTGCCGATCAAGCGGCTCTTACTTCCCGATCTTCTCCCGCTCGCCGGACACGAGCATCTGTTCGCCCCCTACGACGCGTATGGGGGCGTGGTCATCGCCGACAGCTTCCGCACCCAACAAACCTTCGAGCACGCCCTGGATATCGCCAAACGCTCCTATGAGACCCGGCTCAGCGATTTCCGTCCCGGAAAGCTCGCTCGGCTGGCGTACGACGAACTGCTCGCGCTCTGCCGCGAGCACGAAATCGCCACGACGCTGGTCGTCATGCCGGAAGGAGAAGCCTTCCGCAGTTGGTACGCAGGCTCAGCCTGGCCGGAGGCCGAGCGGTTCGTGAACGAACTCGCGCATCATCATCACGTTACGGTGCTCGACGCGCACGAATGGTGCGACGATTCCGGCTTTCTCGATTCGCACCATCTGCTGTGCAGAGGGGCACAGCGATTCACGGGACGGCTGGCCGAGTCAGACTGGACGCGGTCGTTCCCTCAGCTTGTCGCACGGCGGACACCGATCCATTCACCCTGACGCTCGTTGTCCCAACTCCGCCCCTCGATCAAGACATCGGCGATCAGTTCTGTGGGCATCGCGCGTCGCACCGCCGCCATCACATAGCGATGGTCGCAGTCCTTGTTATAAATCAAACTCAGGCAAATGGGGCGCGGCGCGGTCGTTTCGGCGGCATCGAGGAGCGCCACATTCTCCGGGGACGGGCCTGCGGCGAAGGAAGCATTTGGCGAAAAATCACCACCGGCCGGCGCCAGCGAGCCGGCCGCATTCTCCGAAAGCGGTGATTGGACCGGCTGGCCCTTGAGAAGGTCGCGGAGCCCATCGGTGTCGTACCAGCGCACCGAGCCCTGCTGCTTGGCGTGCAGTCGGAGCCAGCGGCGAATGGCGCGACCTAGCGCCTTGAAGTCGGCAGGCGTCATCGCTTGCCGCGGAAAAATGTCAAAGTTGACCGTCACAGGAGACCTCGCATTTTTCGGTTTGTCGATTCTGGCAATCCCTCTGGTCGGCAGGGGTCTTGGGAACCGCTCTCACGCTGCTGAAGACGAGCCGATAATTCCTCCAGCGTCGAGCGAAAGAACACAGGCCGATTTTGCGCGAACCCAGAACGGCAGGACCCCTTTTGGTTTTATGCAACTCGCGCGCCAACGCCCGCGTCTTTCTCCGAGGCCGTTTTCCCCCGGAAGAACGAGGTCTTTCGTTTTCGCGAGCCCGGCCCCACCGCCCGCCAGTTGGTTCGGCAGCAGCCAGTCTGATGGCCCGAAGTTCCTCAAAGTATCCGGCGACCGGGCGACAACATTTGCGGGGCGATGCCCAGCAGGCCTATAAGGCGATCAACCCGCTCTTCTCCCACTCCTGCCTGACGGTTTCCGTTTTGGTATAATTCGCCCCCATGACGACACCGATTCTTTTTCTCGGCACCGTGGGCGAAGGCGTCTGGCGGAGCACCGACGGCGGCGCCACCTGGTGCCGCGCCTCAAAAGGGATGTTCGTCGAGTGCGACGTGCGGGCGCTCGTGGCCGATGCTCGTCGCGCAGGCGTGGTCTACGCCGGCACGAACGAAGGCGTGTGGCGCACCCAGAACAACGGCGACGACTGGACGCGGCTCGACGGCCCGCTCGACGATCTGGTGACCTGGTCGCTCCTGCTGCTGCCGCAAGCCGACGAAGTCCTGTTCGCCGGTACGCGTCCGGCGGGCCTCTATCGCTGGACCGCTGCCGATCGTTCGTGGCACAAGTGTTCGGCCGACCTGTCGCAGGAATGTCCCGGCATCTTGTTCAACCGCGTGACGACGATCCTGACCGACCCGCTTGAGCGCGAGCGGCTGTGGGCGGGGGTCGAGATCGACGGGGTCTGGACGAGCCGCGACCGGGGCGAGACCTGGCAGAAAGTCGGCAAGGGTCTGTCGTCAGCCGACATTCACGGCCTGGTGGTCGTGCCGGGCGACGACGGCCGCCGTACCATGCTCGCCACCACCAACAACGATTTGAATATCAGCCACGACGACGGCCAAACCTGGACGCCTCAGAAGGTTGAGAAGCAGTTCGGCCACGGCTACTGCCGAGGGTTGGTGCAACGGCCAGACCGCCGCGGCGAGCTTTTTCTCGGCAACGGAGACGGCCCGCCGGGGAGCGTCGGAGCGGCCTGGCGCAGCCAGGACGCGGGGCAGACTTGGCAACGTATGCCGCTTCCTGGCACGCCCAACTCGACGATCTGGGATTTCACTTTCAATCCGGCCCGCCGCGACCACGTCTACGCCTACAGCGTGAATGGGGAAGTGTATCACTCGGCCGACGGTGGCGAACGGTGGTCGAAACTGCCCCGCGAGTTCGGCGAAATACGGGCCATCGCCTGCGCCGCTGCCGCTTGATGCAACCGCCGGACAAAATCGGGCTGGAATCTGCCATGCGTACCTTCGTCTGCCTCACGGGAATGTTGATGGTGTTCGGCGTGAATGGCCTCGATTGTTCGGGCGCGCAAGGCGACCCGCCCGCGACCGACGTGGTGTTGGCCATGCACGGCGGGATCGCTGCCGAGCCGAACGAGGTCAGCCCGGAGCAAGCGAAGCTGATTCGGGCCGCGCTGGAAGAATCGCTGCGCGCCGGCCGGCAGGCGATGGCCGCCGACGGCGCGACCGGAGTCGATGCCGTCGAGGCAGCCATCAAGGTGCTCGAAGATTCTCCTCTGTTCAACGCGGGCAAAGGGGCCGTCTTTACCTACGAAGGACGCAACGAACTGGACGCCTCGATCATGGAAGGCAAGGAGAAGAGGGCGGGAGCCGTGGCCGGCGTAACGATCGTCAAGAACCCAATTTCTGCGGCGCGGGCGGTGATGGAGAAGTCGCCGCACGTCCTCTTGATAGGCCGGGGCGCCGAAGTGTTCGCCACCAAGTCGGGAATGGAGATCGTCGATCCGGGCTATTTCTGGACGCTGCCGCGCTGGAAGCAGATCGAGCGGCGCTGGCGTAAAGCCCAACCAGCCCCCGGGACGGAGCCGGACGGCGAGGACGAGCCGGGATCCGAAAAGAGCCCGGGCGCCGAAAAGCAGTCGGCCGTTGAGCGAGGCGCCGGCGAGCTGGATTGCGGCGAGCGAGATTCCCGCGATGCGGCACGCGGCCACGATCGGCAATGGGGGACGGTCGGCGCGGTGGCCCTCGATCGGCACGGCAATCTGGCGGCTGGCACCTCGACGGGGGGCATCACCGGCAAGATGTTCGGGCGGGTCGGCGATTCTCCGATCATCGGCGCCGGCACCTACGCCGACAACGCGGGCTGCGCCGTTTCCTGCACCGGCCACGGGGAGTATTTCATCCGCTACGCGGTGTCGCACGAAATCAGCTCGCTGGTGAAATACAAGGGCCTGAAAGTCGAGCAGGCGATCGACCAGGTGATCAATCGCACCTTGCAGGAGGCCGGAGGAGAGGGGGGCGCGATCACCCTGGACGCCCACGGACGTTTTTCGTCCGCCTTCAACACCGAAGGGATGTACCGGGGCTGGATCACCCGCGACGGCAAGGTCGAAACGCGGTTGTGGGACAAGTGAGCGCGAGCTTCGCCGGCCGAACGCAGCCTCGTTGCGGCTTACCGTTTGCCGTCGGGCAGTGAACTGCGCCGACAGATCCGTCGGTCGGCTTCGTACGGCTGGAGGTTGCGCGCCTCTGCGGGGAGCTCGGTAGCCAGCAAAACTACCCATGTCATGACCACTACCAGCGGGGCGTGCGCATGGAAATCGCCCGCTGACCGCTATATATTTTAGGGATTCCCGCCATGGGCAGCCCTCCGTCTTTTCAAAAACTCACTCCCTGGATCCCCTCCGTGCCAAACCATGTTGATGTTCCGGTGATCGTGATCGGCGGCGGCCCGGCCGGCTCGACCGCCAGCACGCTGCTCGCGCAGCAGGGTCACCGCGTGACTCTGTTCGAGCGAGACCATTTTCCGCGCTTCCACATCGGCGAGTCGCTGATCCCCGAAACCTATTGGGTGCTCCAACGGCTCGGCATGCTGGAGAAGATGAAGAACAGCCACTTCGTCAAGAAGTACAGCGTGCAGTTCGTCAACCAGCGGGGCAAGCTGTCGGAGCCGTTCTACTTTGTCGAGCACAAGCCGCACGAATGCTCGCAGACCTGGCAGGTGCTGCGCAGCGAGTTCGACAAGATGATGCTCGACAACGCGCGCGAGCACGGCGTTGAGGTGCACGAAGGCGCGCGGGTGCTGGAAGTTCTCTTCGAGGGTCAGCGGGCCGTCGGCGTGCGCGTGCAGCTCGAAGGCAAAGAAGAGCAGACGCTCCGTTCGCAGGTGGTCGTCGACGCCAGCGGGCAGAGCTCGCTCATCATGAGCCGGCTGGGCTTGCGGGAGTGGGATCCGGTGCTGAAGAAGGCGGCCCTTTGGACCTATTGGGAAGGCGCCTATCGCGACACGGGGCGCGACGAAGGTGGGACGATGGTCCTGCGCACCCAGGGCAAACAAGGCTGGTTCTGGTATATCCCGCTGCACAACAACATCGTGAGCGTCGGCGTCGTGGCCGGCTATGAGTATCTGTTCAAAGAGCGGGCCGATCGCGATCACGAGACGATCTACAACGAAGAGGTGGCCCTCTGCCCCGGCTTGCAGCCGCGGCTGGCCGGCGCGAAACGGGTGTCGCAGTTCTACGCGGCCAAAGAGTATTCGTACCGCTCGCGCTGTGCGGCGGGCGACGGCTGGGTGCTCGTCGGCGATGCCTTTGGATTTCTCGATCCGCTCTATTCATCGGGCGTGCTGCTGGCCCTGCGGTCGGGCGAGTTCGCGGCCGACGCGGTCGCCGAAGGGCTGGCCAAGGGAGACACGTCGGCGGCGCAACTTGGCAAGTGGGAGGCGGAGTTCGTGCGCGGCATGGACCGCATGCGGCGCTTGGTATGCGAGTTTTACGACGGGTTCAGCTTCGGCCGCTTCGTGAAACAGTACCCTCACCTCAAAGGGCACTTGACCGATCTGTTGATCGGGGACCTGTTCAAAGAGAGCGTCGACGAGGTGAACGGCCCGATGGACGCCATCCGCGCCGAGATGCAGCTCACCGAAAAATAGCCCCCGACGGTCCGTGAGGCGGATGGGTGGACGGAACAGGCAAACGTGCGCTAGGAGTCAGATCCGCCCGGCCAACAATAACGAACCGCCGGCAGAGCAGGCGGCCTACGGAGAATCACCGGGCTTCGGCGGAACGAACTTCAACTTCTCGATCAGCTTCACGATGTGCCCCGTCTTGTCGACGTAGCCGGAGATGGCCGTGATCGCCTCCACAACGTTCTCGTAGCGCAGGTCGTAATCGGCGTCGATTTCAACCTCGGTTTGCGCGGCGAGTGAGCTGGGGCCCGAATCGGTACCCACCAACTCAATGATGGCGGCGTTGAGCTCCTTGAAGCTGGGCAACGAGCGCTCGCCCATGTGAATTCCGCTGAGCTGCCCTTTCTCGTTGGCCGTAAGCCGCAGTTTGATGGGCGGAAGCTCCTCGATCGTTTCGGCTGAACTGGCCGCGGCCAAAGGCATCTTCACGTTGAAGTCTCCTTCCTGCACGGCGATCTTGAAGCTCATGACGAAGAACGTCAGGAGCTGAAAGACGATGTCGATCATCGGCGTCATCTGCATTTCGACCTTGTCGTTGCCCGACGCCGCGGATTTGCGAATCTTCATGGCCCGATTCTTGCGATCTTGAGCTTGAGTTGGACGGCTTGGCTTTGAGTGTGGGGCTTCTCGCCGGGCGCGCGTTACAGCTTACGGAGAGCGCGACCGCTCCTGCCGGGCGCGCAGCGCGAACTTCTCGAATCCCTGCTCCTGGCATTTCTTGATCAGCTCCTGCACCAGACCCGTCTTGGTTCCCCGGTCGGCACGGATGATGACCGAGGCCTCGGCCACGGGTTTCTGCTGGCGCTTGATCAGCTCGGCCTCAGTACGCAGGTAGCGGCTCATGTCGGCCACCGGCACACTGTCGCCGATCACCAGCACGTTTCCCTGTTCGGTCAACTGCAGGATGAGTGGCGCCTCGAGCGCCGCGTCGGGCGGCTTGGCCAACTCGCTGGAAGGGAGCTTGATTCGGGCGTCCTGGTCGCCCTCGGCAAAATTCAAGAGGACCATGAAGAAGGCGATCAACTGAAACGTCATGTCGATCATCGGCGTCATATCGCCTTCCGCCGAGATATCGAGCTTTTTTCGTTTGGCCATAAGATTGTCCCGCCTCGCGGCCCTTAAGCCTTTTTCTGGAACCGGCTCATCAGACCTTCGCTGACGATGCCGACTTCGAGCGTCAGCCGGGCCATACGGTTACGCATGATGCCAAACAGCGCAATGGCCGGAATGGCCAGCCACAGGCCGACCAGCGTCGTGATCAACGCCATCGAAATACCCGCAGCCAGCTCCGAGGGCTTGGGCTGCGTGGGGCTGTGAGCGATCACCTGGAACGACTTCACCATACCGTCGACCGTGCCCAGCAGTCCCACCATCGGGCTGATGGTGCCGATCAGGGCGATGTAGCCGAGCCGGTGCTCGAGCTTCATCGTCTCTTCCTCCCCCACTTCCTGCATGGCCTCAATCGCCTGCGGGTAACCTTGTGAGAGCTTGCCCAGGCCCGCGGCCAGCACGTGGCCCAAGAAGGAGTCGTCGTTCTTGGCCAGGTCGTAGGCTTCCTGATATTTCTTCTCGTTCAGGTTCGCCTCGAACGCCTCCACCAACTCCATCGGCACGATGCTTGAGCGCCGCAGCGTAAGCACGTTCATGACGATCAGGGCCACGAAGGTGAACGACAGGGCCAGGAACGCGACGACGTACTTCACGCCCAACGCGTTGTAGAAGAAGCTGAGCTGGCTCTCTCGCTGCTGGGGCTCCGATGAGGCGTCGCCGGCGGGTTTCGCCCCGGCGTCTGAATTTTCTTCCTGCGCCGCGGCCACCGCCGGGTCCATCACGCTCATGAGCCCATAATCGCAAACGGCCAGAAGCAGCAGGCCGCAAAAGCCTGTCCCCAGCCAACCGGTCAATCGTCGAAAACGCATCGCAAATTCTCCACCACAAAAGTCAAACTAGGGACAAGGTTTTTTTAGATCCCAGACCGATTGGGTCTGGGGATCGATTCTCTAAGGCCGAAGACCTAAGACCCGATACGTCTTGTTCACATTTTGGCCCAGGTGCTGTTCGGGTAACGTTCCTTGAGCAACGACGACGCCTGGCTGGCGCGGTCGGACTTCTTCAGATCCTGCCACAGCGACGCCAGGTTCCAGAGGGCCTCGGCGTGCAACTGGGGGTTCGAAAAATAGAGCACGTCGACGTGCAGGAAGGCCAGCAGCGCCTGCTTGGTGCGATCGGGCATCTGGCGGTAACAGTTCCCCTGCACCACGTAGGCCCAGGCGTGCAGGTCGACCTCTTCCGCCGGCAGCTTGGCGATGACCGTCTCGGCGAGCTTGACGCCTTCTTCGGGCTGGCCGGTCTGGGCCAGGCAGGACGCCTTGCCGAGCATGGCCGACAGCTTCTGGGCTTCGGGAGACTTGCCTTTTTCGGCCAGCCCCAGCGCCGTGTCGAACTCCTTCAGCGCGTCCGGGTATTTCTTCTCGGCCAGCTTGGCCCGGCCGGTGTCGATGCCGGCCCGGATTTTGTATGCGTCGGCGGGGGCCGCGGCGAGCGCCTTGTAGAAGTTGGTGGCCGCGTCGTACTTGCCCAGCGCCACCAGCAGGTCGCCGGCCAGTTCGTTCGCGCCGTAGAAATGGTAGCTGTCGGGATGGGCGTCGATGAAAGCCTTGACCTGCCGGCCGGCCTCGGCGACGTCGCCGCTGCCGCCCAACGCCAGACGGGCGTGGGCGTAGGCCCGCAGGTACTGCACCTCGGCCTTGACCTCGGCCCGCTCGATCGAATCGGGGTTGAGTCGATCGAGGGCTTTCAGCGCGTTTTCATACGCGCCGTTGTTGACCTGGTTGCGAATCAGGTTGAGCTGCGGCGGCTCGTCCGTCAGGCGTATCGACTCGATCTCATAGGTCGGGACGGTTTCGTCTTTGCCGCTCTTGGTGTATTGCACCTCGTTCTTGTTGATCGAGCTGATCGAGCACTTGAGGGGCGACGACTCGCCGACTTTCTTGATCGTGTCGTCGGCCCGCAAAGACGCCGGAAGGAACAGCGAGCAGCAGACGAGCGCAGCGATACGTGAGGTTCTCATTTTATCGGTCAGCTCCGGGGAGTTTTTTTCGTTGCCATGGGAGGCGGGAAGACGTGTTACTGGGCACCCGTGCTCACCGACTGGGCGGGCGCCGATTTGGGTGCCCCATTCGGCTTGGTCGGGTGGGTCGTTTCCGTCGGTAGACCGGTCGGCTTGGAGTTGCCCAACAGTTGCTGTACGAGGCGCAACAAGGAATCAAATTTCCTGGTCCATTCGGGGCCGCCGAGTTGGGGGCGAATCCGGTAGGTGAACAGGATATCGCGCTCGGCCTTTTGCAGCAGCTCTTTCTTCTCGGCGCCCCCTTTCTTCTGGCCCAGGTCCATGTAGCACTGGGCCTGGTTGTAGCGGGCTTCATAGAAGGCCGCATCGAGGCTCTTTTGCGACTGCGTGCGAACGGCGATCTTCGCCCAGCCCCAGAGCAGGTTCTCGTCGCGTCCCTCCTTGCTCTTCTGCTTCACGTCGCCGGCGATGGCCTTCATATAGTATTCGGGCTTCTGCGCGCCCCAGTCCTGCAACGTGCGGGCGGCCTCGATCTGCGCGTCGAGCAAATTGGCTTTCTCTTTCAGCACCTCGACGAGCAGCTCGCGAGCTTTTTCAAAGTTCCGCAGTCGCCGCTCGGTGCGCGCCATCCGCAGTTTCACCGCCAGCACCGCACCTTCGGGCCCGAAGCTCTTGTCCTTGCCGACGGCCTCGATAATCTTGCGGTCGGTCTCGAGCGACTTCTCGTAGTAAGCCTTGGCCTCTGGCTCCGCCTCCTTCGCGCCTCCGGCGTCGTGGCCGCTCCCCAGGCTGAAGAACGTCTCGGCCACCCAGTTCAACGAGCTGAACGTGTTCCCCTTCTCGCGAGAAGAAATGCGCTGTAAAAACAGCTCGAACCCTTTGGAAACCTGCCCGAATTCCTCGGACTTCTGCTCCTGACGCAGGCGCTGTAGCTGCTCTTCCAACTCGCGGCCCAGGGCGATGTAGATGCGCGTCAACTGGCTGGCCGCGTCGGCGTCGCCGCTGGCGTTGACCAGTTTTTCCAGCGACTCCATGACCGCCTCGGCCTTGTCGAGCGCCTGGTTGGCGACGTAGGCCCGCAGGGCGAGCTTATTTGTCTCGACGGCAAACTTGCCCTGCTTCGTCACCGGATCGTCGGCGGCCACCAGGGCGAGGGGGCCGATTTTGGAATCGTTGAGAAGATCGATTGCCTTGGCAGCCTCCCCTGCCTCAACGTCCATCTGCCCGAGAGACAGCGCGGCCGCGGCCATCGTAAGGCTGACCGGGGCGGTGCCGGCGTCGACGGCCACGCGCGTTCGCTTCAGGCCGTCGTCGAGCAGCTTGCGAGCCGTCTCGAACATCTTGTCGAGCTCGGCTTGCGGGGGACGGTCGGCCTCGCCGCGCCGCGCGGCCGTGAGATAGGCCGCCCAGAGCGCTTGGCCTGCCTTGAGGTCGGCGTCGCCGCGGCGCGGCGAGTCGGCCGGAATTCTGTCCAGATAACCGAGCGCCTTCTCGAGGTGGCCTTCACCGACGGCGAGTTGCAGCAGAATGCTCCAGGCATCGTCGGCCTCTTCGCCACCCGGCCAGGCCGAGGTGATGAAGTCGGCGATCTCGATCATCTTGTCGCGGTCGAAATCGTTGTTCATTTCCGCCTTGCGAGCCGCGTCGTAGGTCTGCAGGTACGCGGCCATGGCGATCTTGGCGCACTGCCGGCCCCCCTGGCTCTTGGGGTAATTCCTGGCGACGAACTCGCCCAGCACGCCGGCGTCGTAGTAATTGCCGGCCTGGTAGTCGAGGAAGCAGAGGTAATAGCGGACGATGTTCACGCTATCGAGCGGCGTCTCGTCGTCGCGCAGCTCGAGCGCGAGCTGGAAATAGCGCAACGCTTGATCGCGCAGCTCGGCCGCCTCGGATTCGTACTTGGGGACGTTCGCCTCGTCCTTCATTTCGGCCGCGATCCTGACGGCATTCAGGCGATCCTGCCATTTGTCGAGCAACTCCTTGGCCCGATCGAGGGCCTCGGTGAAATTGGCCGGTTCCTTCTGTTCACCCCCCGCGTCCGTGCCGAGCAACGAGCGGTAGAGCTGCTGGGCGTCATCGCGGTACGGATTGTTGAAAGAAGACGCCTTGGAGACGAACTGGGCCTGCTTCCTGGCGGCCAGCAGCAGGGCCTTCTTGCGCGCGGCGTCCTCCGTTTTGGTAAGCGTGTCGGCCAGCCGCTTGTTGGCCAGGGCCGTAAAGTAGGTGATGCCCAGGCCGTCGACCGTGCGGCTGTCGGCCGGCAGAGCTCGTTCCAGCCATTCTTCGCCGCGGGCGACGGCCGCTTCGTAGTTCTTCTCGTTGTCGGACGTGAGACACTGCAGAGTCAGGTGCAAGGCGGTCGTTTTCAAGGGCCGCACGCTCAGATCGTCTCCTTGCGCAAGCAGCGTTTCGTAGTTGCCGATGGCCCGCTTCGTGTCCCCCAGGTCCTGGTAGCACTGCCCCTCTTTCAAGCGGGCCATCAGGCCGGCCAGCCGGCGGCGATGCTTCTCGTAAAGCGACTTATATTTCTCGGCCGCTGCCTGCAGCATCTTCGCGTGGTCGGGCGCGTCTTTGGGGTAGGTTTTCGCCAGTTCCTGCAACACGCCTGCCGCGTAGAGGTGGGCCTTGAGCACGTCGGCCCGCGCCTGATCGCGCTGCTCGATCTTCTTGGCGTCCTTCTTCGGATCGAGCAAGGTGGGAATGTCTTTCAGGCGGGCGCTGAACTTCGTTTCTGCCTCGTCGAAAACCTTCTTGGCTTCTTCCAGCAGGTCGCGGGCCTGCTTGGTCAGCGTGTCTTTCTTGTTGGCGTTGGCCGGACGATTGGCCTGCTCGAGCAGGCTGCGCCCGCGTTCCACCAGCACGTTGCCAAGCTCCGTTTCTGCGCCGGCCGACTTGGGGTTAGACGGGTTCGATTTGATGAAGGCCGCGAACCGATCTCGCGCCTGATCGAGCAGCTTCGTCTTGGCGGTCGGGTCGTTTTCGGCCCGCGCGTTGTCGACAAGCAACCGCCCTTCCTCAAAGGGCATCTCCTGCTTCTGGGCTTCTGTCAACAGGGGGCTCGTGCGCAGCGACTCCATGTAGTCCAGCGCCACGTCGAAGAGCCCCTGTTCCTTGAGCCCTTCCAGAAACCGCTCGTAGGCTTCTTCTCCCCTTGCGACGCCGGGACAAATGGCGACGGCCACAAGCGCGCACCACGCCAGCCGGCTCAAACGATGGACGAAGAGCGGAATGCTCATCCCTGTTGTCCTCGAACAAAGGAGAAAGGCAGCCCCACCGGCGGTTCCGGTCGCCAGGACGGGCAAGACGCGTGAGGTTCCCGAAACCTCCACTTTATAAACTCAAAACGCGCGAAGCAAGGAACTTTTGTCGTCGCCTGCAACCCGACTCCGTCGCTCTTCCAAGTCTCAATCTTGCGGACCATTCGCTCGTCGTTCTTCACCGGTAGTTCACGATACTCGGTCGTGCTAGTGCCCCGATCGATCGGGACATGACCTTCAGCCTGTGCGCCTTGCCGATCATGTCGATAAACTCGCGCCAACCGGCCTGATCGTCGACCAGAGGTTCGATTTTGCGGGCCAGGGCAGCCACTTCGGCCAGCGAAACATGTTCGGCAAAAGGCGACGCCGCCAGACTCTCGGCCGCCAGCGCCACCACCGCGGCCTGACGCCAGCCGGGCGGCGCGACCTCGAAATGCTCGGCAAACGAACCCGGGTCGAGGGAGACCTCGGCCGCGTGGGCCCCGCCTCGCGCGTCCCGCCAGTCGAGTCGCACGTCGCCTAGGCGGGCTGGCGGAGGTCCTCCGTCCGACAACGTAATCTCCACCAGAATCGTCGACTCGCGCCCCGAGGCCGGCGACCGTTCGATCGGTTCCCCGGCGGCCTGAGATGCGGAGACCTGCGGACGCTCGCCCCCTGAAGCTTGAGCCAAGCCGTAACCGATGATCCGATACGCCTGCACCCGCTCGGGCACGAAACGGAGCGTCACGAGAGGCGCGCCGATGGAGCCGGTCACTTCGTCCGGATCGGTCGCTTCGGGAGTTTTGATGCCCACCGCGACCAGCCAGCGGCGGCATTCCACGCTTGCCATGAGCGTATCGGCCAGCGGACCGCCGAAAGGGCTCGGCGCGGCGGCCGTGCGAAGCCGCGGCGCGACGGTCTGCTGATCAACGAGATCCTGATTGCCGGGGCGCCTATCCACGAGAGAACAGTTGAACGCCGTCAAAAACTCCTCCACCCGCACGCACCCCTCGAAGGGGAGCCGTCCCGATCCCACTTCTCGCCGGCAGTAACGATAGCTGGCGTCATCGGCTGCCAACTCCACGGTGATTGTTCCGTGGCTGGCCGCAGAGAACCACGGAAGCGCACCCGCCCGCTCGTATAGCTTCATCTCGAAGCTGGCTTCGCCGACGACTTGCACCGAGGCCCGCTCGGTCGACCACATGCCGAGTCTTTCTACGGCGACCTGGGGCAAGACGGCCATCGGCTCGGCGCCCGCCGGCGGCGCCGCCGGATCGGTGAGTTCGGCCAAGACGATCGAGTTCCCCTCGAGCGAGATCGCGCCGTCCAACGTCCTCCCCTCCGCGTACGTGCCCGAAGGCGTCTCCCAATGTTCCCTGGCGAGGGTTACCCACGTTTCGTCGCCCATCGCCACCCCGGACAACAGAGGCCCGGCCGATCGAATCGGTTCTGCGGCCAGGAGCGGCTCCTCGAATCTCGACTGTACGAGGGCGGTCACCGAGAAAACATAGCCTAATCCCAGGCCAAACATGACCACGGCCGCCGCGGCCTGTTTAACCAGGGAAGGCATGGCTCGATAAGAGGGGGACGCGATCGCCGAGAGTCGGTCTTTGAGGTCGGCGGGCGCCGCGATATCGGCCAGCGCCCTGTCGAAATCGGCGTCACCCGTCAGCGGAATCAGCCGCAGGCGGCCAAGGAAGCCATCCGGCAGCGGCACGTCATTTAAGTGTTCCGACAACTGGGCATCGAATGGCGATGAGGGCAAAAGCATGTTTCTTCTTCGCGTCCGCTCTCCTCGGACCTCTCTTCCTGGACGTCTACTTAGCCGCGACCGCCTAACGTAGGACTTTCGCGCCCGATCGAGATCAAATGTTGCCTGAGTTGCTGCCGGGCACGGCTAACTCGCGACAACACCGTTCCCAACGGAACCTTCAGCACGTCGGCCGCTTCCTGGTGTGTCAATTCGCCCACCACAACCAACAGCAAGGTCTCTCGCAATTCGTTCGGCAGCCGCCGCAAGGCTTGTTGCATCTCGTCCGTATAGCCATCGTTGGGCAATCGGTCTCCGTCGATGGCCGGTTCGTCGTCGGCCAGCAACGGTCGGGCGGGCCACCACGACCGTCGGCGCCGGCAGTCAGCCACGCGTCGTCGCAAAATGGCCGCCAGCCACGCCCGGTCACCGCGTCCCGGCTGATAACGCCCGCGGCTCTTCCACACCGAGCGGAACGTCTCCTGAACGATGTCTTCCGCTTCGTGCCAGTCGCCAACCAGACGATACGCGAGCCGGTACACGGCCGGTCCGTGCTCCGACACCAGGCGGTTGAATTCGGAAAGCGAGAGCGACACGGTCAACAGGCTAGCGGTCGGGACGTGTTTCCTTTCGGCTCAAGGGTCGACACCCATTCTATTCGCTCCACGACGAGCCGATTATTCCCTGGCGAACTGCGCGGCCGAAGCCGGCTTCCAGATGGTGCGATATCGGATTACTTTGTCGTCCTCTGTCGTACGCGAGAGGAAGCCGATGCGGCCCTGGCGATGATCTGGGCATGGATGGCGGAGAACGGGCTGACCCTGCATCCAGAAAAGACGCACATCGTGGATGTACGACGGCTTCATCCA
The DNA here is from genome assembly GCA_035550375.1 of Pirellulales bacterium. GTDB lineage: Bacteria > Planctomycetota > Planctomycetia > Pirellulales > JAICIG01 > DASSFG01. The sequence goes on from DASZPH010000072.1 coordinate 55,674, forward strand.
TCGTCGCCTGCGGGCTCTGCTTCTGAAACGGCAGTGATGGAACCCTTGCACGTACCCAGCGATGGCCGAACGCCTGCTTTACGTCACATGGGTTCGTCAGCCTGAACGACGCCCATGCACGCTTTGTTCAAACCACAGGAACCTCCCGACCGGAGAGCCGTATGCGGGGAAAACCGCACGTACGGTTCGGAGGGAGGGGAGCCGAACTCAATCGGCTCTCCCTATCCCCTATCGGGCGTCTCGCCTGCCCGCCGGCCACGGACAGGCTCTCACTCGTTCAAGGCCCGGTGTAACTCGGCCAGCGGCACAGGCTTGATAAAATAGGCATCCATGCCGGCTTCCTCGGCCTGTCGCCTGGCGTCCGCGCTGCCATAACCGCTTAGGGCGATCAGCCGGGCCGTGCGCGTTGCCGGCAGGCGGCGCAAGTACGTCGCCAGCTCGTATCCGTTCATGTCGGGCAAACCGATGTCGATCAACACCACGTCGGGCAGGAAGGTCTCGGCCGCTTCAATCGCTTGCCCGCCGCTCGACACCGGCAACACTTCGTGCCCCATCGCCCGCAACAGGGCCGTCTGAACCCGCAGCACGTCGGCGTTGTCCTCCACAGCGAGAATGCGGCGAACACGGGGCATCAGCGGCAACCTTCTGGTTTCAATCGCAATCTTACCTCATAATTATCCTGCAAGAGGCTGTGGAAGTTGCGTGTTAACCGGAAAGAATTAAGGCCGTGTCCCGAGTTGTGCTTGCCATGTCGGGAGGAGTCGACAGCAGTGTCTCCGCCCACCTGCTGCGCGCGGCCGGGCATGAGGTGATCGGCCTGTTCATGCGGCACGGCGTTGCGTCGCCCGTCGCGTGTGCCGCGGAACCCACGTCTGGACCGGCGCTGCCGATCGTCAGTCCGGGGCACAAGCAGGGTTGTTGCAGCGCCAGCGACGCCGCCGACGCGCGGCGCGTCGCCGATCGGCTCGATATTCCGTTTTATGCGGTCGACTTTGCAGAAGAGTTCGGTCGCATCATGGATTACTTCACCGAAGAGTACACGGCGGGGCGCACGCCGAACCCCTGCGCCATGTGCAACAACTGGCTTAAGTTCGGCAAGCTGCTTGATTACGCCAACGGTGTGGGCGCCGAATGGATCGCCACGGGCCACTACGCCCGGCTGGAGCCGGCAGTACGCCCAGATGAGCCCCCCGCCTTGCGGCGCGGCGTCGACGACTCGAAAGATCAATCTTACGTGCTGTTTGGCATCCCTCGCGAAGTCCTGCCGCGGGTGCTGTTGCCGGTGGGCGGCTATCGCAAGACCGAGATTCGCGATCTCGCCCGGCAGATCGGGCTGCGGGTGGCGGAAAAGAAGGACAGCCAGGAGATCTGCTTCATACCCGACGGCGACTACGCCCGGTTCGTGCGGGGGCGCCGCGGCGACGTGGATCGGTCGGGGGAGATCGTTACGACGGCGGGAGACGTCGTCGGCCGTCACGAGGGGATCGAAGGCTTTACGGTCGGCCAGCGCAAGGGTCTCGGCCTGGCGTTCGGCGAGCCGCGGTACGTCGTGCGGCTCGAGCCGGCAACCCGCCGCGTCGTGATCGGCCGGCAGGAGGAACTGCTGCGAAGCGAACTGGCGGCCCGCGACGCCAACTGGCTGATCGACCCTCCGCGGCGGCCTCTGGAGTGTGAAGTGAAAATCCGCTATCGTAGCGCGGTTGTTCCGGCGACGGTTTCGCCGCTGGATACAGGCAAGTTCCACGTGCGATTGCACGAGCCCCGCGCCGGTGTGGCGCCGGGCCAGGCGGTTGTCTGTTACTCGGGCGACCGTGTCTTAGGCGGCGGCTGGATCGAATAGCGCAGCGAACGAGATTGCCATGCTTGACAACCTTCCTGTTCTTCTGGCCGAACCCTTGCCCGACGCGTTGTCAACGTCGCTGCTGTGGGCCGTCGGGGTGATCGTCCTGATCGTCATCATCATCAGCTTTGGCGTGATGCTGATGCTCTACGGCAACATCTGGTTTCAGGCGTACATGTCGAACGCCCGCGTGAGCATGCTCAGCCTGGTGGGCATGAGCCTGCGGCAGGTGAACGCGCGGGTGATCGTGCAGTCGAAGATCATGGCCATGCAGGCCGGCATCGGCAACGATCCCTCGGCGGGAATCACCACCCGCCGGCTGGAAGCCCACTATCTGGCGGGCGGCAACGTGCCGGGCGTGATCAAGGCGGTGATCGCCGCGCACCGGGCCGACATCGACCTCGATTTCGACCGCGCCGCCGCCATCGACCTGGCCGGCCGCGACGTTCTGGAAGCGGTGCAGACGAGCGTCAACCCGAAGGTGATCGACTGCCCCGACCCGCAAAAATCGAAGAAGGCGACGCTCAGCGCCATCGCCAAGAACGGCGTGGAGCTTAAAGTGCGGGCCCGCGTGACGGTGCGGACCAACATCAAACAGCTCATCGGCGGCGCGACAGAAGAGACGGTCATCGCCCGCGTCGGCGAGGGGATCATCACGGCCATCGGTTCGGCCGACGACCACTTCATCGTCATGGAGAAGCCCGACCTGATTTCCAAAGCCGTGCTGGCCCGCGGCCTCGACGCCCAGACGGCGTTCGAGATCGTCTCGATCGACATCGCCGACATCGAGCCCGGCGAGAACATCGGCGCCCGCCTGCAAGTCGACCAGGCCGAGGCCGACACCCGCGTGGCCCGTGCCCGGGCCGAAGGGCGTCGCGCCGTCGCCATTGCCCGCGAGCAGGAAATGAAGGCCCGCGTGGCCGAAAACCGCTCCCGCGTCGTCCTGGCCGAGGCCGAGGTACCGCTCGCCATGGCCGCCGCCTTCCGCGAAGGCAATTTCGCCACGCAAACGCCCAATCGCAACGGTTCTCCGTAGGCCGCTTGCGCCGCAGGCGGAAGGAGAGGACGGCGGACAGCGCGTCCATCTTGGCCGAGCGTGTTTGTTCCGACCTCCGGATCCGTTGTCGGCCCATTTCCTCTACCGGCGCCGAGGAATCCGAGATAATCGTGTGGGCAGACCATCTCCATCATCAGACCGTGACGTCAGAATCGACCTACCACCGGCAACCGAGGAGCAGCTTCGCGCCCAGGCGGAGGCGACGGGCAAGAACATCAGTACGCTCGTCGTCGAAGCGGTTGAGGCGAGGTTGGCGCTCGCTCAGCTTGTCATGCTTTGCTCGTCCCACCCTACATGCGCCGCCCTACTTGACCAGCACGCCCGAATAAAACGACTGGCGGCCGTCGGCCGTGTCGAGCAGCAAAGCTCCATCGGCGGCGATTCCGGCGCAGACCCCGACGGTCTCCCGCTGGCCGACCCGGATGGTCAGCCGCCGGCCGTGTTGCAGGCAAAGCTCGTCGGCGCGGCGGCCCAACGATTGAGGCGAACGGGCCAATTCGTCGATCCGGGAGTTCAGCCGTTCCAGAATCGCTAAGAGCAACTCGCTGCGGCGGTGTTCGCGGCCGGCCAAGTCGAACAGCGAGGTGGCGATATGGGCCAATTCCGGGGGTGCCGCCGAGACCCGGTTGTTGACGTTGCAGCCGATCCCCAGCACGTGCCGGCCGTCGGGCATGGCTTCGATGAGCACGCCCGCCAGCTTGCGGTCGGCGACGAAGACGTCGTTGGGCCAGTGCAGGCCGACGTCGAGTCGCGAGAGGAGGGCCGCCGCGGTCTCGGCGATGGCGATCGCCGCGGCCAGCGAAATCATTGGGTAATGGCGGCGCTCGATCCCCCGCCCGGCCGGATCGAACAGCAGGCTACACGCCAGGCTTCCTGATCCCGTCCACCAGCGATTCGTGCCCCGCCCGCGCCCGGCCGTCTGCTCGTCGGCCACAACCAAAAGCCGTTGGTCGCGCGGCAGGCCGGCGGCCCGCTCACGGGCGTGATCGTTAGTCGAACCCAGGGACGGAAAATGCTCGGCGCGATCGACCAGCCCGGCGGCGACGAACCGAGACCAGTCGAACCCAACCAGATCGGACATTAGCAGATCGCCGTGCGACGAGGCATGGGTGTCAGCTCCGAATGACGAATGCCTAATGACCAATGAGGAAAGAATGACGAAGCCCGAAGGCACTCGTCATTCGTGATTCGTCCTTCCGCCGCGGCCCTGTCCCCGCAGATAGATAAAACTCTTGCCCAATCGCCCACCGTAGTTCCCGGCCGAGATTCTGAGCAGGCCGGGTGTGTCAACCGCGGCTCGAATCGCCGCTTGCGTGGCCACGGCGATCGTCTCTAAATCGCGGCCGTTGATGATGATCTCCATGATCGATCCGACGTCGGGAGGCACCCTCGACCGGTCGCCGAGTGTTTCTCGCAGCGTCGGGCAGAACTCGGCATACGTGCTGGCGATGGCAAACGAATAGCGGCTGCCGGCCTTCGAGCCGCTGGCGGCCACGCCGCCGGGGAACGGCAGGATCACGCCCGGCACGGTCGAAGCCGCTTCTGCGGCCCGTTCGGCGGCAAGCAGCGCGGCGTCGACATCCCGCCCCAAAAACCAGAGGTTTCCACCCATCAGGCCGTCGCGATAGCCGAAGCGGCGGTCTATGGTGAACTCGCCGCCCAGGATCGGTATGACCCACACCCGCCGGCCGTGACGCACATCGCGCCGCTGGTAGCCGTCGCCGAAATAGGCGATCTTGCGGCCCAACTTGAAATAGGCTTCGCCGTCCTGGGGACTGAAGCAGGCGGCCGTCGGGCAGGTGAGCACGTTCTGGCTCAGACGCACCAACAGCGAGCGCTCGAGCGCTTCCAGCCGGTCCTTGCGAAACCGGGGCACGTGGAATTGCACCAGCGCGCCGGGCCGGCCGTCGGGGGTGGCCAAGGACTCGTCGCCGCCGGGTCCGACGTAACGATCGAGCCCCGATTCGCAGTCGCACAGAATGGTGCTGGAAGAATTGCCCGTGGCCGCCGCCACGGCCCGATCGAGCCAAGCCCGATCGCGGGCCGTAATCAGAACCTCGGCGTAGATGCTGCGGAACGCTTCGGCGTAGGTGTCGTCGATCTCGGCCATCAGGCAGTCGCTTCGCGAGGGGGGCATTCGCCTGGCGAACGGCCCCGTCCGACATAGACCGACTTCTCGGTCACGATCTTGTCCATGAAGACGTCGTGCGGCGCGGTCGGTATCTCCGGAAAGAGCTGACACTCGAAGGCCAGGGCCACCAGCGGGGCGTCGGGGCGAACGTGCTCGAGCAGCTTGTCGTAGTAGCCAAATCCGTGGCCCATCCGCGCCCCCGTTCGATCGAACGCCACCCCCGGCACCATCACCAGGTCGATCTCTTCCGGCGCGACCTTCTTGGTCGGCACGAGACGCAATTCCGGCTTGGGCTCGAGAATTTTGTACATCCCGACGGCAAGTTCCTCCATCGATTCGAGCAGGAAGAGCTCCAGCTTGTCTTCCACGCAGTAAGGGACGACGATCCGCTTGCCGTGCGTCAGGGCCGTCGGCAGAAAATGCCGCGTACGGACCTCGGTCCGCACGTCGACATAAAATAAGACGGTGCGGGCTCCTTCATATTCCGGCAGTTCGACGAATGTCTGGCAGATCAGGCGGCTCAGCTCTTCCTTATTTTCCTGGGCGCGCCGATTGGCGTGCGCCTGTTCCCGAATGGCCTGCTTTTTCTGCTGAAATTCGGCGATCTGCTCGGTCATTATTGCGTTCCGGTCCTCGCTTCCGAAAGCGAAAAGGTATCACGCCAGTGGGGAGGCGTAAAGGAGCGCGATCCAATCCTGCCTGCTTGCTCGACGGACATCAGACCCCGAATGATTCTCGGCCAGCCGAGGCCGGGCCTGAAAGCGGATTTCGTCACATGAGAGACGGTGGTATAAGATACAGGCGCGGCCTGAGGTGACTGATCGACTTTCCGCTTTGGAGGCGATTGATGAACCGGTTCTCGCTGCCAGGCGCGATAACAGCGCTGCTTCTCTCGCTGACACTCTCACAGGCTGCCGACCTGACGAAGATCGATCGCAAGATCGGTCCGGAGCCGACGTATCAGGCCCAGCCCAAATACTGCCTGCTCGTCTTCGGCCGTGACGCGCAGCACAGAGTTTGGCTGGTGCACGACGGCGACACGCTCTACGTCGACCGCAACGCCAACGGAGACCTGACCGAGCCAGCCGAAAAGGCCAAGGGCGGCGACGACGGCCGCACGTTCGAGGTGGGCGAACTGCAGGCCGACTATCGGACGCACAAGCGGCTGATGGTCCAGGTCACGAAGTTTGAGCGGCTCGCGCACATCGACCCAGAGGCGAAGGAACGATGGCAACAGGACGCCAATGCCTCCCACTACCTGCTCCTGATCGATATCGAGTTGGCAGGCCGCACGGGAGAGGGGATTGACGGACGAGCTACGCACGTGGTTTCACGCGATGCGAACGGCTTTTTGGAGTTTGGCGATGCGCCGGAACGCGCTCCGGTCATTCATTTTGGCGGACCTTGGGAGGTCATGCTCTTCGGCCGGCCGCGCCTCACCATCGGCCGCACCACCGACCTCGTCGTGGGGATTGGCACGCCGGGCCTCGGCGCGGGCACCACCGCGTATGTTGGTTATGAGGGAATCATCCCCAAGGGGCTCTCGCCGCGGGCCGACATTACCTTCGCCCCGGCGAGTGCCGACCAAAAACCGATCCGCGCACGCTATGACTTGACCCATCGCTGCTGAACGGTCAACTTCCAGGACGCCGTGCGCGTCCCCGAAGGAGCGGCCAGCCGGCCAGCGATAATCACGCTCTCCTTCGACGATTGGAAAGAAGGCGAGATATTTCCATCGCAGTACGAACTCGACATTTTGACCCGGCCGTTGGGACCGGCGCCCAAGCCCGTCTCCCCGCGCCTCAAGGGTAAGCTCGTCCACCCGGCCCGGAAAGGAACAATGGACGGGATTGCTTTCTCGGCGGACAGCAACCGAATCGTTGCCGGCGATTATCCGGGGGGCATCGTTCAATTCTGGGATGTCGAGAGCGGCAAGGAACTCGTCGCGATCGACACGGGTTATGGCTATCGTGCCAGCGACCCCTTTTTTTCGTTGTCGTCCGACTGGAGAACCCTTTTTTCCGCCCGGCGTGGCGAAGTCACGCGAACCGCCGTCGAAAAAGACGGCCAGCGGTTGGCGCGCTGGGAATTCGATGGGGATGTGCGATCGTGGGATGTAGCCACCGGCAAGCTGCGGCACACGTTCCAGCACTCGCCGCCGCGCGGCATCGGCTAAATGGAGGCGTCGCCCGACGGTCGATCGTTCGTCACATTTGACCAGGTGCCGGGCGAAGTCGAACAGCGTCCGCCGCAGGCCATCAGCCTGTGGAATGTCGAGACGGGCCAATCGCGCGATCTGGGATCCGGCTTGGTTCCGGTGCCGGTCTACACGCCTGACGGGCAGACGGTGGCCTTGCAGGAGCAGAATGAGAAGGGGGTTGTCGCCGCGGTGAAGTTGTTCGACGTGCCGACCGCTCGGGAGAAGCGGTCGATCCCCATCACGGAAAAAGATGCCCGACGCGTCGGATGGATGTTGGCGTCGCCCGACGGGCGGCAGTTGGTCGCCCAGTTGCGCGACGAGACGAAGACCGGCCAGCACTGGTTGAAGTTCTGGGATCTGGCGACCGGCGAGGAGCGGGCCTCGGTAACGGGCGAGACGCAGGCGTTCTTCATGTGGATGGCCTTTTCGGCCGACTCGCAGACGCTGGCGGTCACGAGCTCATCGAGAGGAGGGGGCGGCAAGCTTTCGGTTTTCGATGCCGCGACGGGCAAGGCGCGACACGTCATCGACTTGCCGGAGAAGGCGACCGCATGGCGGCCGGCCTTCAGTCCCGACGGCCGATCGATTACCCTGGCGACTCAGGTTATTCCGGACTCGCCGGGTCGAGAGCGCGAGGCCGAAGACATCGCCCAGGCGCATATTCTGCTCATCGATGCCGCCACGGGCGAGGTGCGCGAGACAATCGTTTCCGCGCCGGGCCTGGCCACTTCCCTTTGCTTCAGTCCTGATGGCCGAATGCTGGCGAGCAGCGGTGACGGTTGCGTTTTGCTTTGGGACCTGTCGAGTCCGCCGGGCGTGCCTTAGCCGGCTACACCGCCGCGGCAATCGGCTCCGCGGCCCGCCAGTCGTCGCCGTGGCGGACGACGCGGCGGTAGAGCGTGTCGCGCTCAACGGGCTCGCGCCCGGCTTCGGTAATCAGTCGGCAGATCTCGTCGACCGACAAAACTTGGGGAGTCTCCGCGCCGGCGTCGTGATAGATCAACTCGTGCCGCACCGTGCCGTCGAGGTCGTCGGCCCCGTATGACAAGGCGGCCTGCGCCGTGCCGATGCCGAGCATGATCCAGTACGCCTTGATGTGCGGAATGTTGTCGAGCAGCAAGCGGCTGATGGCCATCGTCCGCAGGTCCATCAGGGCCGACGGCTTGCGGATGTGGTTCAAGCCCGTGTTGTCGGGGTGAAACGCCAGCGGAATGAAGGTCTGAAAGCCCCCGGTCTCGTCCTGCAACTCGCGGAGGCGGATGAGGTGGTCGATCCGGTGGTAGGGCTCTTCGATGTGGCCGTAGAGCATCGTGCAGTTCGTGCGCAGCCCCAGTTCGTGGGCCGTGCGGTGGATGTCGAGCCAGTTCTGGGCGTCGGCCTTGTGCTCGCAGATCTTGTCGCGGACTTCGGGGTGAAAGATTTCGGCCCCGCCTCCCGGCATGCTCCCCAGTCCCGCGTCGATCAGCTCTTGCAAAATCTCGCGCACCGGCCGCCTGGTGAGATGTTGAAACCAGTTGATTTCCACGGCCGTCCAGGCCTTGAGGTGCAGCCGCGGAAAGGCCTCGTGCAGCAGCCGCACCACGTTCACGTACCACTCGAACTTCATCTGATGGTGCAAGCCGCCGACGATGTGCATCTCGGTTGAGCCCGCCTCGACCGCCTCGCGACCGCGGTCCAGGATCTGCTCGTCGCTCATGAGGTAACCCTTGGGGTCGCGCAGGTCGGAGCGAAACGCGCAGAACGTGCAGCGGTAGACGCAGACGTTGGTCGGGTTCAGGTGCGAGTTGATGTTGTAGTAGGCATGGTTGCCGTTGATCCGCTCGCGAACGAGATTGGCGAGCGCTCCCAGGTCGTTCAGGTGAACGTCGGGCCGATAGAGATAGAGCCCTTCGTCGAGCGTAAGCCGCTCGCCGGCCAGGACTTTGTCGCGGATCGAGGCAAAAGTCGGATTGTTTGCGGAAACCATAAGAGGCTGCACGGGAGGTTCAGTCGACGTACTATCTTAATGGCCTCGTCGTTTAACCGGTAGCCAACGGTTAAACCCGCCGAAGCGACACGTATCTAACCGCTCTGCGCCTGGCTGGTTAACCGGTTCGATCGTGTCGTGTCAGGTCTCGTTCCCCCGCCGCGGAGCGTCGGGGCTACTTGAACGGCAGGAACAAATCGGCCGTGCCGACCAGAAACAGCCCGATGCTCACGACGGCGTTCACGTGAAAAAAGGCGACGTTGACGCGGGTTAGGTCGTCGGGCCGCACGAGCCGATGTTCGTAGGCCAACAAAAAGGCCACGGCGCCGATGCCGACCAGGTAAATCCAGCCCAATTCGCGGTAGGCCAGCGGCAACGCGACCAGTGCCAGCACGGTCGCTAGATGGCACAGGGCGGCTGCCCGCAGCGCCCCGGGAACCCCCAAATACGCCGGCAGGCTGTGCAGGCCGGCCCGGGCGTCGTAATCGACGTCCTGGCAGGCGTAGATAATGTCGAAGCCGGCCACCCAGAACATCACGGCCACGCCGAGCACGACCGGGGGCCAGTCGAGCCCCGCGCGAATCGCGATCCAGGCGGCAACCGGCGCCATCCCCAGCGCGGCCCCCAGCCAGAAATGGGCCAGGATGGTAAAGCGCTTCGCAAAACTGTAGCCGCAGAGAAAAACAAGCACGGGGAGCGAAAGGTAAAGCGGCCACGGATTGGGCAGAAAAACCAGCGTGCTTGCCACAAAGCCCGCCGCGCACACGGCCGCGAACGTCCGAACTCCCGCCACGCTCAGCAGCCCGGCCGGCAGATGGCGCGACTTCGTGCGCGGGTTGCCCGCGTCGATCTGGCGATCGGCCAGCCGGTTGACGGCCATGGCCGTGCTGCGGGCGAACACCATGCACAGGACGACCCCCGCCAGATCCTGCCACCGCCAGGAGACGGTCCCCTCCCGCCACGCCATCACCGCCGCCAGCAGGGCGAACGGCAGGGCGAACACCGTGTGGCTGAAGCGGATCATCTCCAGCATCAGGCGTAGGCGGTCGAACATGGCTACTCTCCCCAGCGGCGCATGAGCGAGTGCTCCACGCCAAGCTGATCGAGAACGCGGGCCACGACGAAATCGACCAGGTTGCCGACCGTTTGAACGCCGTGATAAAAGCCGGGCATGGCGGGGAGCACGACCGCGCCCGCTTCGACGCAACGCCGCATGTTGTCGAGCTGAATCAGCGACAAGGGGGTTTCGCGGGGCACAAGGATCAACTTTCTCCGCTCTTTCAAATGGACGTCGGCCGCGCGGTGGACGAGGTTTTCGCTCGTTCCATGCGCGACGGCGCTCAGCGTGCCGCCCGAGCAGGGACAGATCACCATGCCCGTCCCGCGCGACGACCCGCTGGCGATCGACGCCATTAGATCGCGGTAATGATGGTAGCGGGCCAGCATCTTGCCAGTTGGATTCGAGGACGGCGGTTGCCAGCCTTCTCCGAGCACGGTGCGCAGCAAAGGTGGCGCCGCCTGCAACGAGCGCGGCAGCAAGCTCTCGAGGCGAAAATCATCGAGGTCGACCGACAGACCGAGTTCTTGAGCGATGACCGTGGCGCCGGCCGGGCTGATGACGAGTTCCACCTGGCAGCCGGCCGCCAGCAGCCGATCGAGCAGGCGCACGCCGTAGATGGCGCCGCTGGCCCCGGTGATGGCGAGGACGAAGTTCGGCTTCATTTCGTTCCTACGTAGAGGGTGGCGACGCCGAAGGTGAGCGGCCAAAAGGTCACCTCGGCCAACCCGGCCTCTCTCATTCTCCCTGCGAGCATCTCGCCGCAGGGAAACTCGCCCACGCTGGCGGGCAAGTAGCTGTAGGCGTCGTGCCGGTTGCGAGCCAGCGCCTGCCCGATGCGCGGCAGCACGCGGCGGAAGTACCAGAGGTAAACACTTCTCGCGGGTTTCCAGGTCGGCAGCGAAAACTCGAGAACGGCGACCTTGCCTCCCGGCCGGCACACCCGCGCCATTTCCCTCAACCCGCGGTCGGTGTCGGTCACGTTCCGCAGGCCGAAGGCGACGCAGACGATCGAAAAAAAATCGTCAGGAAACGGGAGCCGCTGGGCGTCCGCCTCGACGAACGTCAGGTGCCCGTTGCAGCCTGCGGTCTCGCCTTTGGCCCGGCCCCGCACGAGCATCGGGTGGCAGAAATCGGCCCCCACGATCTTGGCCTGCCCCTCGCTCGCCCGGTAGTAGGCGAGGGCCAAGTCGCCCGTACCCGTGCAGAGGTCGAGAATCGGTCCGTCGCCGCCGGGGGGTACACGGCGGACCGTCCGCCATCGCCAGTAGCGGTCGACGTTGAGCGACAGCAGGTGGTTGAGCAAGTCGTAGCGGCCGGCGATCTCGCCAAACATCTGCCGCACACGAGTTTCAGACTTGTCGATCGTCACAGAGATACGGGTCCGGCGGTCAAATTCGACGCGGTTGAAGGGCGGCGAAATGAGAGACCATGCCCCTTTCTCTCCCCGCGTTTTGCAGGTGAATTTAACCCAAATTCCGAGAAGATCGAGCGCGAAACGAGCGCCGATGCTCTATGGTCCAAGCCGCCTTGACACTCAAAGCGGGGCTCAATATCGTTGCCCAGCTTACCAGAACAGTTTAACAAGACAGCCGCGAACGAGAAACTCGCGATGCCTGGCGCACATCAGATGGCAAAAACGTCACGCGCGTCGCTTGCGTGGTTCCTGCTTGCGTCGGGCTTGATCCACGTCGGTCTGTCGGCGCTGGTCGGTTGGGGGCCGGCCGAGTTCCATGACCCGCTGTACGGTGAAAAGCTCGCCCAGCTCCGCGGCCGCATGGCACGCGCCGAAACGGGGGCGCGGCTCGTGGTGGTGCTCGGCAGCTCGAGGGCCCTCACCGGCCTGAACGCCCAATTGCTCGAGCACCGACTAACGGAGTCGGTCGATCACCCGCTCGTGATCTACAATTTCGCGGTTCCTGGCGGCGGGCCGGTCACCGAGCTCCTCTTGCTCCACCGGCTGCTGGAAGACGGCGTCCGCCCCGATTGGCTGATTCTGGAGATGTGGGCCCCGTTCTTCGCCGAAACGGCCGTCTCCGGAAACCTTGAATGGCTGGAAAGCCACGGCATCGGGATTCAAGAGCGGAGCTGGCTGGCGACCTACGGGCCGCTTGCCGATCCCCGCTCGGTGACAACCGTCGGCGGAACGCTCGTCCCGTGGTACCGGCACCGTTTCGCGCTCTTGCGCCGCTTCGCGCGGCGGCTGATGCCAAGCATCCCTTGGGGCGTTCGGTCGCCCCGCTTCGACGAAGGGGGCTGGGAGGCGATCGGCGGCGAGCGGCCTGAGCCGGAACTGTACGCCCGGCTCGTTGAAATCGACAGAAGTGCTATCGAGCCATTCTTCCAGGCCGATCGCCTCGCTCCGGCCTCCCGCCGCGTGGTGGGCGACTTGCTGGCGTTGACCAAGCGCCACGGGATACGGGTGGTGCTGACGCTGTTCCCCGAAGCCAGCGACCTGCGCGGATGGTGTCCGGACGACTACCGCGACCGCGTGATGGCGGACCTGCAAGCGGCCTGCCGCGAACACGATTTCGATCTGATCGACGGCCACGACTGGCTGCCAGACGAACAGTTTTTCGACCCCGTTCACGTTATGGCTGCCGGAGCGAACGACTTTACCGATCGATTCGCCGACCGGTTGAGCCCGCTGCGGGGTGATGCTGCGGCGGAGGTCGCCTCTCGCCCCGCCGACAGGTTGCGGTAGCGTCTGAACGGCGACCGGCCGACGCCACCCCACCGACTGCGCCTGTGCGTCTCACGACGGCTAACCCACAGGCCTGAATTCATGTACAATTCGTCGAATGGCCGCGTTGCTCGAGTTGAATCGCGTCTCGGCCGGCTACGGACCGATCGAGGTGCTGAGGGAGATATCGCTCGACGTGGGCGAAGGCGAGATGGTGGCGATGATCGGCGCAAACGGCGCCGGCAAAAGCACGATGCTTCGTTGCATCTCCGGGTGCTTGCGGCCCGTGCGCGGTGAGATCCGCTTCGATGGTCGTGGGACGGCCGGCGTCGCGCCGCACGAACTCGTCGGCCGCGGATTGGCACACGCGCCGGAGGGACGGCGTATCTTTCCTCGCTTGACGGTGGCTGAGAATCTGGAGTTGGGGGCCTACCGTCGACGTGACCGCGATGCGATCGAGCGCGACGTGCATTCGGTGTACGAACTCTTCCCGGTGTTGCGGGAGCGCCGCCATCAGGCCGGGGGCACTCTTTCGGGCGGCGAACAACAGATGCTCGCCCTGGCACGAGCCTGGATGGCCCGGCCACGCCTGCTGCTGCTTGACGAGCCCTCGCTGGGGCTGGCACCGCGAGTGTCAGAGAAAGTCTTCGAAGTGCTGCGCCGCTGGCACGGCGAAGGGATGGCCATTTTGCTCGTCGAGCAAAATGCCCGGCAGGCGCTCGCGATTTCCGAGCGGGCTTACGTGCTGGAGCACGGCGAGATCCGTTTGAGCGGCCCGGCGCGCGAGCTGGCGGCCGACCCGCGGGTGCAACAAGCATACCTGGGAGCCTGAATGTCGGGCGCACTCGACCTGCCGCTTTCTGTTTCCGAGCTGGAGAAGGCTGTGGCCGCGGTCGAGCCGGCCGCGATCCTGGCGCCGCCGCGCATCTTGCGACGGGTCATCAAGCAAGATCGACAGATCAGCGGCATCGGTCTCAAGGTGCCGCATCGCAAGTCGTATCTGATCGATGCCGACCGCCTGCTGAACATCGTCGACCGGGACGAGCTTGGACTCGAGCCGGGCGCGCAACTCGCCGGAACGGTGCTCCTGCTGGCCCGTCCCGACGCCGACTACCTTGCTACCCTGACGGCGGGCGAGGCCCTGGTGAAATACTGGCGGCTCCTGTTCCACGCGCGAATTCACCAGGCACTCGACCGCCGGGTGCAAATGGGCGAACTCGACGCGGCAACGGTGCGCCAGCGGATTTTGCGCTTAGGGGCGGCCGAGTTCGCCGAGATCCGCAGCGTGCTGGCGCAGGAAGATTTTTTGCTACCGCCGGTCAACGACGTAAGCGCCTACATCGAGTTCGCGGCTCTGTTCTTCGAGCTTCGCTTTTTTGTGGCCTCGCTCATGCGGCGCTACTTTCCCTCGCTCACCGATCTCGACCAGGTGAGCGAGATTCTCGAATCGGACATTGAGGCCGAAGGGCTTTGGGTCGCCTCGCGGCCCGCCGGCGCTCCGACGCCGGTGCAGGTTGCCGACGAGAGCGACCTCGACCTGAGCGACGAGGTGGAGGCCGCCGAACTGACCGTCGGGGAGGCCAGGCCGTCGGAGGGGACGTATCGCTGGCTAAACCGCCGAGCCGACCGGGCGGCCGCCACGGGCAACGCGGTGCGGGCGGCGATCCTTCGGACCCGCGCGGCCCGCTATGTGCGTCCTAGCGTTGCGCATCGCGTGCGGGCCGCCGCCCGCGACGACCTGCGGCGATTAACCCATCGCCTGCAGGCGGCCCTGAACCTGAGCGACAAGGATGCCTGGCGCTGGTCGCAGGTGATGACGGCCCTGTTAAGCCGCTCGGTACACGGCTATTGGACGCGCGAAGGGCGCACGCTCTACGACCTGCAAAAGGTTTGCCTCGATTTCGAGCGAGAGGTCTACACTCTCGACCTGGTCGAATGGGCGCTGGCCCGAGGCCGCGTGCCGCTCAAGCGCTACCTTCCGGGTCAGCGTGAACTGCTGATGTCAAAGCACTTGCGGGTTGCCTTGGGGCGCGCCGCGAAGGCCCGCATCGACGACCGGGAGCGGCGGCGGCTCGTGCACTTGCTGCAATCGGCGGTCGCCGCAGCCGAACGCCGTTTGCGAGGTCGGTTTCGGCCGCCGATCGCCGCGGCCCTGGAAGGGGTGGGACTCAAGCCGGCCAACGTTCCCGAAAGGATCGCCAGCAAGAAGCTGATTGAAGAGTTGCTCGACCGCGTCGTCAAGCGCGACTTCCTGACCATGAGCGATCTGCGCGACGCCATCTCGCGCAACAACCTCAAGCTGCCCGACCTGGAGAGCGCCCGGCAGGTTGTGTCGGGCGATCAGGTGCTCGAGGCCGACCGCGCCTTGGCCGCCTCGCTCGATGGCGTCTATCACCGGGGCGAGGTCTACTTGCGGCTCCCCCAGCGGCTCAGTTCGATGGCCTTCGGCACGGCCTTGGGTCGTGTGCTGGTGCGCTATCTGGCCATTCCCTACGGCGGCGCTTATCTACTCCTGAAATTCGTTGAGCACCTGGTTCTGTTGATCACGGGCAGCGAGGGAGGGCATGCCGAGCAAGTCGTCGCCACCGGCGAGGCCGTCGGAAAAGTGGAACTGATTCCGCCGGGCGTCCTTCACTTTGCCGTCTTCGCCTTGGGAACGGTCCTCCTGGGCTTGATCTACGTCGAAAGTTTTCGCAAGACGTGCATCCACGCCTGCCGCTTGCTTTACCGCGGCGTGCGCTGGCTTGCCGTCGAGTTGCCCGCCTGGCTGCTGAAAATCCCCTTCGTGCGGACCATTTTGGAAAGCCCGCTCTACCGCTTCGCCGGACGCTACGTGGTCAAGCCGCTGGTCTTCACCGTGCTGATCATGGCCGCCTTCCGCTCTTCGGCCCGAGACCGGACGGCGGCCTGGCAAAACGGCGTGATTATTTTCTTCACGGCGAATCTGGTGCTCAATTCGCGCGTCGGGCGCAACGCCGAAGAGCTGATCACCGACTGGTTGGTTCACAACTGGTATCGTTTCCGGCTGCGCGTGCTCGGCGCTCTCGTGCAGGTGACGATGGAGTTCTTCAACCGGGTCGTCGACACGATCGACCGGCTGCTGTACTCCGTCGACGAATGGCTGCGGTTTCGCAGCGGTCAGGGCCAGGTCGCCGTCGTTACGAAAGCGGTTCTGGGCCTGCTCTGGTTCTTCGTGCGATACGTCGTGCGATTCTGCATCACGCTCTTGATCGAGCCGCAAATCAACCCGGTCAAGCACTTTCCCGTGGTGACGGTGTCGCACAAGATCTTGTTTTCGCTGGCCTTCACTCCCGCCGTTCACGACTTGCTTCTGGGACAGCTCAAACTGGTCCTGGCACCGGTGGCCGCCGAGGCCGTCTACTGGTGGACGACCGTCGTTCTGCCGGGCGTGGTCGGCTTCTTGGTCTGGGAGCTGAAAGAAAACTGGCGGCTCTACAAGGCCAATCGTCCGCTGGTGCTGCAGCCGGTGGGGGTGGGACAGCACGGCGAGAGCGTCTCTCGTCTGCTGCGGTTCGGCTTCCATTCGGGAACCATTCCCAAGCTGTTCGCCCGGCTGCGGCGCGCCGACCGCAAGGCGCTCTGGACGGGCAACTGGAAAAAATCTCGCAAGCACCGTGACGCCCTGGAGTCGGTCGAGCACAAGGTACGGGATTTCGTCAACCGCGAATTCGTGGAGTTGCTCGGCGAGAGCCGCCGCTTCCTGCCGCTGCGGTTGCGACTCGGCCGGATCGAGCTGGGGGTGAACAGCATCCGCTTCGAGCTGAATTGTTCGGAGATCGCCGAGGCGCCGCTACGCATCGGCCTGGCCGAACGGTCGGGCTGGTTGACTTCACGCATCATCGAGCCGGGCTGGGCGGCCCGCTTGTCCGATGTGCCGCGGCAGGCGCTCGCCGACGCCCTGACCGGACTATATAAGATGGCGGGCGTCGAGCTCGTGCACGAGCAGATTGCGGCCAACCTCGACCCGCAGCAGACGTTTGAGATTACCGATCGAGGGCTGACCGTGTTCAGCGCGTCGGGAGAGCCTCTGCACGCTTTCGATCTGCGCGACGATCGTTCGCTCGTCGAAAGCGATTCGTCGTTGCCGGTCATCCGCCCCGAGCCTTACGATCGCGAGGCGCTCTTGTTCGCCAGTTGGCCGGTGCCGTGGGACCTGTGGGTCGAGGTCTGGGATCGCGACCAGGCGGGCGGCCGTTATACGCCTCGGCTGGTGGTCGGGGCGCAAATTCTCCCGCAGTCGCTCGAGCGGGCCGTATCGTAGCCAGCGCTCGGCAAAGAAATCTGGTAGGGCTCTTGCCAAATGGATGGGTGGGAGCCGTCGGCGTCACCGCTACGACCGGCAGAATCGCTACCAGCGTCCGCTCAGGTCTCTCCGTGAAGACCCCTACGTCGCGAGCCGATGAAATAACCCGCAGTCGCTGCACATCCGGCGCGGCGCCAGCTTCGAGCCGGTCGGAAAAACCCCATGAAGCGAACGATAGCACTGCTCGCCTTCGCGCTGACTTTGACCGAGACCGTTGCCGCCTACGGTCAACTGGTCGGTCTGGCGGACGATATCATTGTGATTTCCAAGGGGCTGAGCAACCGCGAGACCGCGCGCAAAACGACGGCCCTGGGCCACGTGCCCGGCTCGACCGACGTGCCCTTCCGCTACGATCCCGGCGGCCGCGGCAACCGCCTGGAGGAGGCGAGCGAGCCGGCGCACTCGCACGCCCGTATCGGCGGCGGCCATCCCAGCGCGCTTTCCGCGGCTTCACTCTCGTTGGGCACGCTCACGGCCTCCTCAACACGGCAGCAGCGCGGTGCAAGACGTTCCGAGCACGTAGCGCTGCGGCAACCCAAGGCCGTTCAGCAGAGAATCCCTCCACTCTACGGACTTCTAGAGATCCCTGCGGCCGAGTATCAGGGACCACCCGGTGCCATGACGCTCGATCAGGCCATCGAGCGGCTGGTCCGCGACAGCCCCGACTTGCGCTCGAAGCGATACGAGATTCCGCAGGCCCGGGCCGACGTGCTGACCGCCAGCCTGCGGGCCAACCCGCTCTACTTCCTCTCGGCCGCCAACTACCCCTACCGGGCCCTACACACCCTCGCGACCGGGCTCGGTCGAATACAGCCCGACCATCATCCAGCCCTTTGACGCCAATCATAAGCGCCGGGCGCGCATGGAAGCGGCGAGCCGAGCCCTGCGGGTGCTCGAGGCCCAGTACCAGAACGCGGTGCGGCTCGCGATCGACGACGTGTATCTCGCGTTCACCGACGTGATTGTGACGCGCGAAACGCTGCGTTTTGCCGAGGTGAGCCTGGCGGGGGCCAGAACCTTGTTTGAGGCGGTGCAGCGGGAAGAAGGGGAGGATGCCATCCACGAGTCGGACCAGTTGAATGTGGCGATTCAATACGAAACGGCCAGGCTGGGCGTCGACCAGGCGCGAATCGAGCTGCTCCGGGCCAAACACCGGCTGGCCGCGCTCTTGGCAATCGGCCGCGACCAGGCGGGGCAGATCGAAATTCACGGTCTGCTGCATCCGCCGGAATCGCCAGTGCCTCCTCGCGAAGTATTGGTCCAGATGGCGCTCGACAAGCGGCCCGACGTGGTGGCCTTTCGCCTGGGCATCGCCCGTGCTCAAGCCGACGCCCGCGTAGCCCGTAAGGAATGTCTTGACGACGTCTTTCTTGTCTATTCTCCCTACCAATTTCAGAACAACGGGCCGATTGGTCTGCAGAACTCCACCAGCTTTTCGCTGGGCTTGATGGGGTCGATTCCCTTGTTCGATCGCAACCAGGGAGAAATTCGTCGTGCCGAGCTGAACATCGCTCAAACGCGGTCCGCCTTGACGGCCATCGAGCGCGAGGCCATCCCCGACGTCGAGAACGCCTACCTGGAATACGAAGCCAGCCGCGACGCCATCGAGCGGATCGAAAACCTCATTCTGCCCGCTTCCGAACGGGCGCGGGTTCTCGCTTACCGGGAGCACGAGGCCGGCCGAACCAGCATGGTCGAATATCTCTTGGCCCTCCGCGATCGCAACGAAGTCGTACGCGAGTACCGCGACGCGCTCATCCGCCATCACCGCAGCATGCTGCAACTGAACACGGCCGTTGGGCAGCGGCTGATTCCGTGAAACGACCTTGCTCGCCGGTTGCCGCAGCCGCCCCGCATTCGCCGCGGAAGGCGATTTATGGTATCAACAGCACTGGCGGCCCGCCGTCGGGCGCCGCTTCATCACTCACGATCAAGGTCAATGATGTCGAATCCATCGAGCCCGGTTGGGCACCAGCTCGCCAACTCCCCTCCGCCCTGCGCGATCACCATCTTCGGCGCCAGCGGTGATTTGACCAAGCGAAAGCTGATTCCGGCCCTTTACAACATCGCCGGCAGCGGTCTTTTGCCCGAAAAATTCGCCGTCGTGGGCTTCGCCTTCGACGACATGAACACCGACCAGTTCCGCGATACGCTGACCAAGGAGATGAAGGAGTTCGTCGGCCCGTCGCTCGACGAGGCTCGCTGGCGCGAACAGTTCGCCAAACGGATCTTCTACGTCAAAGGCAACTTCGAGGACGCGCAGGCCTACGCCCAGCTCGCCAAGACGCTTGCCGACGTCGACCAGCAGTGCGGCACCGAGGGGAACTACTTGTTCTACCTGGCCGTGCCACCGGCCTTTTTCGACAAGATCGTCAAGCAACTCGGCGCCGCCGGACTGTCGAAAGAGCGCCAAACCGAGGCCAACGGCGGATCCTCGGGGGGCGCTTATCGCCGCGTGATCATCGAAAAGCCATTCGGCCACGACTACGATTCGGCGCGGGTGCTCAACCGCGAGATCGGCAAGGTGCTGCGCGAGGACCAGATCTACCGCATCGACCATTACCTGGGCAAAGATACGGTGCAGAACATCATGGTCTTCCGCTTCGGCAACGGCCTATTCGAGCCGACGTGGAACCGCCGTTACGTCGATCACGTGCAGATCACCGTGGCCGAAACCGTGGGTGTGGAGCACCGGGGTTTGTATTACGACAAGGCCGGCGCGCTGCGCGACATGGTGCCCAACCACATCGCCCAACTCCTGGCACTGATCGGCATGGAGTCGCCCATTTCGTTCAGCGCCGATGCTGTCCGCGACGAGAAGGCCAAAGTCCTGCGGGCGATTCATCCCTTCGACGAGGAGGACGTTCTGCACAACGCGGTGCGCGGCCAGTACGGCGCCGGCATCGTCGAGGGGCAGCAAGTGCCGGCCTATCGGGGCTCGCCCAATGTGGCCCCCGATTCGAGTACCGAAACGTTCGTGGCAATGAAGCTGACAATCGACAACTGGCGTTGGGCGGGCGTGCCCTTCTACATCCGCACGGGCAAGTGCCTGCCGACGCGCGTGACCGAGATCGTCATCCAGTTCAAGCACGTGCCGCTGATCCTGTTTCGCGAAACGCCCGTCGAGCGGCTCACGGCCAACCAGCTCATTCTGCACATCCAGCCCGACGAAGGGATTTCGTTGCGATTCGAGGCCAAGGTTCCCGGCTTCGGCATCGACACCCGCCCCGTGACGATGGACTTCACCTACGAGCGGGCGTTCGGCCTCAAGCCGCTCACCGGCTACGAAACGTTGCTTTACGGCTGCATGCAGGGTGACGCCACCCTTTTCCTGCGCGCCGACTTCGTGGAAACGGCCTGGGATTTTCTGCAGCCGACCATCGACGTCTGGGGAACGCTGCCGGCGCGCAAGTTCCCCAACTACGCGGCCGGCACCTGGGGGCCGAAGGAAGCCGATGATTTGATTGCCAGGGACGGCCGGCAGTGGAGAAACCCCGAATGATTCTGGCGGGCGACGTCGGAGGAACGCACACGAGAATCGGGTTCTTCAGCGTCGAAGGCAACGGACGCTCGCTTCGGGTCGATTCGCGCGTGGAAGAGACGTTCCGCAGCGGCGAGCACGCCAGCCTCGACGAGTTGGCCGCCGCATTCGCGGACAAGCATCGACTGCGGCCCGCCATCGCCTGCTTCGGTATCGCCGGCCCGGTGCAGCATGGGCGGGCCCAGGCCACCAACCTCGCCTGGCAAGTCGACGCGGCGCAGCTTGCGGCGACGCTGCAGGTGGAGAAGGCGATTCTGATTAACGATCTGGAGGCGAACGCCTACGGCGTTGCCGTGCTGGACGAAAGCGAGCTGGCCGTCCTCCACGCGGGCTCGCCCGACGCGGAGGGGAACGCCGCGGTGATCTCGGCCGGAACGGGCTTGGGCGAAGCCGGCATGTTCTGGGACGGCGAGCGTCACCAACCGTTTGCCTGCGAAGGGGGGCATGCCGATTTTGCACCCCGCAACGCCCTGGAGGAAGAACTGCTGGCGTTTCTGCTGGCAGAATTCGGCCACGCGTCGTGGGAGCGGGTGTTGTCGGGGCCCGGCTTGCACAACCTGTACCGCTTTCTGGCTCAATTACGGCCGGGCCGGGCTTCCGCCGACGTCGCCCGGCAGATCGAGCACGGCGACGCCGCGGCGGTGATCTCGCGCGCCGCCCAAACAGACGCTTGTCCCGTCTGCGTCGAAGCGCTGCGTTTGTTCGTGTCGCTCTACGGCGCCGAGGCGGGCAACCTGGCGCTCAAGCTGATGGCCACCGGCGGCGTTTATCTGGGCGGCGGCATCGCCCCGAAAAACTTGCCGGCCTTCAGGGGGGGCGATTTCTTGACCGCTTTTTCGGCCAAGGGGAGAATGAGGCCGATGCTTGAAGAGATTCCCCTACGCGTCATCCTCTCCGAAAACGCGGCACTGCTGGGCGCGGCTCGCTGCGCGGCACTTCATCGCTAAACAAGCAAACTTTGCGCAGGTCGTCGATTTGAACCGGCCGCCAGGGCGGGGGCCGAAGCTGGCGAACGGCTGATGGTTAATCTGCCTCATCCGGCTGGCGCGGTTATCGGAATCGACCGAGAGCAAGTCATCGTCGCCGGAGGCGCGGAACGATGTAGCCTGCGAAGGAGCCTTTGTGGCGGCATCGAGGCCAACGAAGCACGATCAGCCGATGAGCATGAGATTCGAAAGCCCGCGCGTCCGTGGGCGGGGCGGGCGACGAAGCGGACACCTCGAATCTTTGGAGAGACGCGAGGTTCCGTCGGCACTTCCGCTGGTGGCCGACCCGGCGATCACCAACACAGCCTACGTTGAGGCGGTTTACCAGGACGTGCTCGGCCGCCAGGCCGATCCGACCGGTCTGCAATGGGGGACGTCGCTCGTCGACTCCGGTCAGCCGCGCGCGAGCTTCGCGGTTCCGCTGATCTTCAGCGACGAGGCCAACTCGCAATTCATCCGTTCGGCTTACCAACAGTATCTGGGACGTGAAACCGATTTGACCGGCCTGACCTACTGGTTGGCACAAATGCAGGCCGGCACCAAGAACCAGGCGATCGAGGCGGCCTTCCTCTCCAGCGACGAATTTTACGCGCGGGCGGGCGGCACGACGGATGGCTGGATCCAGGCCGCCTACCAGACTGTTCTCGGCCGCGCCGCTGAAGCCGAGGCCCTGAGTTGGGCCACCTCCGAACTCAACGCCGGCAAAAGCCGGTACGACCTGGCCATGGCGCTGGTCATGAGCATGGAGGGCGAAACGCGAAGCGTCGAGGGCGAGCTGACGCGGTTGGGAATGTCCCTCAACGCCGCCATCGCGAGCGCCCTGGCGGCGGAGCTCTCCGCCGGTCAGGTCACCGAACAACAGGTCACAGCCGACTTTCTGACTACCCCGGAATATTTCGAGGCGCACACCGGCGTGCCCGACACCATCGTGCCGGTGCCCAACTGGCTGCCCACTGCGCCCAAGACGGAGGCCGATATCTCGGCCCAGGCCGCCGGCGGCAACGCCAACGTCGTCTTCATCGGCGATTCGATTACCCAATTGTGGCAGTCTACGGGCTCGTCAGATTGGAATCAGTACTTCGCACCGCTGCGCAGCCTCGACGCGGGCGTGGCGGGCGACTCGACAGAGAATCTGCTGTGGCGATTGGAGCAGGGAAATCTCAACGGCATCTCGCCAAAACTGGCCGTGGTAATGGTCGGCGTCAACGACGTCGGCAAAGGTGATAGCGCCGGCGACGTCGTAACGGGCATCACCTCCGTCGTCCGGACGGTCCAGAACGAGTTCCCGAACGCGAAGATCCTCTTGCTGGGCGTTTTGCCGGCCTTGCAAGTCCCCGCCAACTCTGCGGTTCGTCAAGAGATCGACCAGATCAACCAGGCGATCGCGCCTCTGGCCGACGGCCAGCGGATCTGGTTCCTGGATGTGTCAGCTCAACTGCTCAATCCCGATGGAAGTTTGAACCAGAGCCTGTTCCAGGCGGGGAACATTCATCCCAACGCGCAGGGCTATCACCTCCTCGCGCAGGCCATCGCTCCCTCGGTGCAAGCGCTCTCCTAGAGATAGGGCTCACAATGCGAGCCACGGCGGCATGTCCCGCCCAACGCGGCGGTTCTACGGTTCACCCGGCCCGCAGCGCCTGCTCGATTTTGCGGATTGCCTCGTCGATGGTGCAGTTGCCGTCGGCCAGGCAGAGGCGAGATTGCGACTGCATCCAGTCGTCCACCTTCTTCTGCGCCGAAATGACCGTGCTGTGGCTTCGTCCCCCGAAGTAGCTGCCGATCTCGCTCAGCGCGGCGCGCGTGTGCCGCCGCGCCAACCACATCGCCAGCATGCGGGGATGGCTGACGTGCTTGGCCTTGCCGTCGGACTTGAGGGCCTTGGGTTCGAGTCCGAAGACGCGCGAAACGGCCTCGCCGATGTCGCCCAGGCCGACCGGGCGGGTGTGGCGGCGCACGGTTTCGGCCAGGGCCTGCTCGGCCAGAGCCCGGCTGATCGGCTCGCCCAGCGCCCGGCTCGTGGCGTCGAGCCGGTTCAAGGCGCCCGACAGTTCGCGGGCATGCGTCGTCACGTGTCCGGCGATGTAGTCTTGCACCTCCTCCGGCAGCTCGATCCCCATCCGCATTGCCAACTGCCGCACGATGCCCAGCCTCGTTTCGTACTCGGGCATCTCGATGGGGCAGACAAGTCCGCTCTGTAAGCGCGTCGTCAGCTCGGGGCCGAGTTCGACCAGTGCGCTGGGTGGACGGTCGGCGGCAAACACGAGCTGCCGTCCTTCTCGCAGGAAGAGATCGGTCATGTGCAGCAGTTCGATCAGCGTCGCCTTCTTGCCGGCCAGAAACTGGAGGTCGTCGACGATCAACAGGTCGAGACCGCGGTACTTGCGGCGGAAGACGGGCAGGCCGCCGCCGTGCAGGGCCTCGAGGAAGTACGTCGTGAACTGTTCGGCCGACAGGTAAACGGCCTGCGCGCCGCTGCGGAGGCGGCGCACGTCGCTGTAGATCCCTTCAAGCAGGTGCGTCTTGCCGACGCTGGTCGGACCGTGGATCACCAGCGGCGACGATTGGCCCAGGCGGTTGGCGGTGCTCTTTGCCGCGGCCCACGCCAGATGGTTCGACTGGCCGACGACGAATGATTCGAGCGTGGCGAACCGTCGGCGCGGCGCCACGGCGGGGCCCGGCTTGAGGGTCTCCTTGGGCGGCGTGGCGCACACCGCGAGGGGCACGACGCACGCCGATCTCAGGGACTCCGCGCGCAGCTCGCTGTCGATGTGAAAGCGCACCGGCACGATCTTGCCGAGCGTCTCGCGACAGGAGGCTTCGATGGGTTCGCGGAAGTTCGTCCGCAGCCAGTCCTGATAGAACTGGTTGGGAACCCGCACCGTCAGAGTGTCGCCGTCGTATTCCAGACACGTGTTGGTGCCGAACCAGACTTCAAACCTCGCCTGTCCTACCTTGTCGGCCAGCGCAAGCTTGAGCGCCGACACGATCTCCATATCGTCCCTGGTCACTTCCTGATGTCCTCAGCGCAAGACCATTCCCATCCGCAAACAGCGCGCAACCGCCCGTCACGGCCAACGTCGTCCGTGAGACTTTGTTGATGGGAAAGCGGCGTTGGGGTCAACGCCGAATTGGATTGTTGATGTCACCCGAGGCGTCGATTGTACGATTGCTAGCGTTGCTGTCAAAGCGCCGCGGGGCGCTTCGCTTGCGTCGCTCGCGCGGCGCCGTCTCTGCCCGCCAGATTCGTCGCGAAACCGCCCGCTGCGGTTCGTCGACGTCGCAAAATTTTTTTCTTCCGCTCGCCGCGTCCGGGTGGAAAAAATGTCGGGTCGGCGCGCCGCCCGTTGGCGGCAGATCGCACAACTTGCCGCTCGTTAACGAGTTGGGAGTGGATCGCTGCTCGGTGACAGGAATTTCAAAAACACGCTGCGCTTATCCCACGCCAGGAAGCCGGCCGCGGCGTAGATGTTCAGCGCGGGCTCGTTCGCCGCGTCGACCGCTAACACGAGTCGCTCGCCGCTGCGCCGCGCAACCAGCCATTGTGCGTGTCTCACGAGCTCGATGCCCAAGCCTCGTCCGCGGGCCGCAGGCACAATTCCCATGTAGACCAATTCCCAGCTTTGCCCACGATCGTCGCACGCCAGCAGCAGGCAGCCGACTTCTTCTGCGCCGCAGAGTACGACGAACCAGTGCGACAGGTCGCCGCGACAGGTGGCGCGGTATCCCTCGAGCACATCGCGACAGTCGCGGCGGTGATCGGCGCGGCGATCCATTGCCGGGCAATCGAGCGTTCCCTCGTAGGTGCGTTCCACCAGTTTGGCCAGGTGGTCGAGCTTCGTAGGTTCGACCGGCACGAACGTCAAATCCGCGCCAGCGGAGGTCGAGGGAAAGCTTCCCTTCTGGCTCACCAGGTAGAGCAAATCGCACGAGTGTTCAAATCCGGCGCGTCGCAATCGCTGCGCATCGGAGCTGGCGTCGGTGAGCGCGAGGCATTGCACCATCGCGACGTTCTTCGATTCCAGTTCGGCGAGCGCGTGGGCCAGAAGCTTGTCGGCCAGGTGTTCAGGAGCCGCGGCGGCGAGTTGCGGCGGCCAGATTCCGGCTGTGCGGCCGGCATGACGCTCGGTCCAGAGGGCGCCTCCCACATCGTCGCCGCGCCAGGCGGCAAAAAGTCCCTCGAGAGATCTTTCGCCTCGCGACACGCTGGCGAGCAAATCGTCAACGGCCGCGCCACGCTGCTCAAGCGGGAGTGCCTCAAACGCGCGTTCCAGAGCGGTTCGCTTCAGCGCCGAGGGCGCTGGCCCGATTTCATATTTAAGTTCGGGCTCAACCGGGCGCTCGCTCATGGCTGCAGAATACTGCACGAAATGGACGACCGCCATGTCGCGCCGTTTTCTCGCCAGCGCCGCGCGCCTAAGCTAAATTGTACGGGAGGATGAGCCGTGCGAGTCCTACCGGTCGCAGGGGTAACTTGGATACGTCCGGTCGATCGTTTTCGACCCGTGACCAAATGGCCGGACTCGCGGGCTCTCCTACACCAACGATGATCTCGACGTCCATCAGACTTCGCGACTCGACCTTGGAGCCAAGCCATGCAACGTATTGCCCTCGCGCTCGCCGTCACCTTGAGTTACTCACTGCTCGCAGCGTCCGCCTCGGCCCAGCCTGCGGTGGAACGGCTGGAACGGCAACTCCGCGACCGTAAGCCCGACGAGGCGGCGGCCGACAACACGGGTTACGTCGGCGTGGTGGCCGACGACCGCGCGGCCGGCGCTCGGGGCGTGGAGCTGATGGAGGTCATGGCAGACAGTCCCGCGGCGAAAGGGGGGCTGGATGTGGGCGACGTGGTGGTCAAAGTGGGCGAGCGGCCGATTCGCAACCTCGACGATTTCGCGGCCGCGCTGCAAGACCAACCGGTGGGCAAGACGTTGCGGTTCACCGTCGAACGTCAGGGGGAGCCGATGCACGTTGACGTGACCCTGGGAGTTCGTCCGCCGAAGCCGTCTCGCCGTTTCCCCAACTTCGGCCGAATCGAGGAAGCCGCGGACGAGCCTCCGCGGATGAGCTTGCTGGGGGTGCGCGTCGAACCGGTCGATCCGCAAGCCGCGCAAGCCGCCGGCGCCCCGGCGGTCCAAGGAGCCTATGTGGTCAGCGTCGCTCCCGATTCCCCGGCCGAGTTGGCTGAAATCCCGGTCTCTTCCGTGATCGTGGGCATCGACGAGCAGGAGGTTCGCGAGCCGGCGGATCTCAAGCAGGTGCTCGCCTCCAGCCGGCCCGGGCAGCAGGTCAAGCTCGACTACTACAGCCGGGGCAAACTGTTTGAGAAGCGCGTTCGTCTGGCCGAGATCCACCCCGAGGACGAAGGCGCGCCGGCCGACTTTCCGCCCGACCAGCCGCCCCGCGCGGTTCGGCCGTCTGCGGTTCGGCCGTCGACGGATCGCCAGCGCATCGAGCAACTCGAGCGCCGTGTGCAGCAACTCGAAGCGCGGCTGGCCGAAATGGAACGGTTGTTGGGCGGCCGATGATCGATCGTCAGGCCGGTGCCGTGAATTGTCGCAGATAGTCGTCGAGGCGGGCGTGAAATTCGCCGCGTGAGACCACGAGGTCGCAGCCCGCCTCCCTCGCCGCACCGAGCCTGGCGGTGTGGACGTGAGGACCAAACGCGATGATCCGGCCGCCCTCCGCAAGCCGAGCCCGCAGTTGCGGAACGAGGTCTTGCAGATTCAAGCCGGCGGTTGACAAGTCGAGGATCGCCAGTGCCGGCGCTTCTGGCTCCAACTTGGCGTCGATCCCCGCCAGACCGAGGGCGGTCCGCAGTTCCGCTCCCGCCCGTTTCGCCGCTCCCGCGACGCTGGAGGAACAAGCCAGATCGGTCGTGATCAGCAAAATGGGTGTCGGCAGGTTGTGGCTCTTCAACGGTTCCATGGATGACATCTTAAACGTTCTGCCAGGAGCAGAAAAAGTGCGCGACCGCCGGGTCGTCGCGATTTACGATAGTTTCTGAGCACGGTTGAAGTCCGACGATTGGCCGCTCATCACCTCGTCATGGGTTAACCGCGTGGGCAGCCTTTGGTGCCGGCGCCATCGGTCGCTTGTCGACGAGGTGTTGTCGACGGACAATGAGGCCGATGGAGAACCTCGGTCCCTGGAAAAACGTGATTTTGCTGGTCGGCGTGGTTTTGCTCTGCGCGGCGGCCCGCCTTTACGCCGAAAGAGCCTACGCGGGCTCCTTGGCATTTGAGCTGCGACCGCCGCAGAGCTCCGAGGAAGCCGAGAGACTGGTGCGTCTTTTTCCTCTGGCCCTCGTCGTCGCGCTCGCCGGTTCGGTCGTCGGCTATCGGCTCAACCGCATTTCCGCGGCCATCCTGGGCGCGGTGGGGGGCGCCATCGCCACGGCCTACGCCAGCTCGATCATCGGCGCCGCCGTTGGCACGCCGATCGGCTTGTGCGTTGCCGTACTGGGACCTCGTCGCACCATCATCACGACGGCAGCCTGCGCGCTGGCGCTGGCAATCGGCGCCGTCTCCGGCGCAACCGCCGGCGCGCTGGCGCCGGGGGACGTATCGCTTGCGGCGTGGGCCACGGCAGCTTTCGTAACGGCCTCGCTCGTGATCGGCCTCGATCAGATTATCCGCAAGCTTGCAGCGCGCGGTGTTCGGCCGACGGTGAGCCGATGGCGGTCGATTGCGGGTGGGGTGATGTTGCTGATGCTGACGCTGCTGGTTGGGGTGGCGGCGATCCCTTTCGGAATCACGCTCGAAAGCGTGTATCGGATGCGGAAGCTTGGGGGCGACAATTCTATGCGGTTGCTGCCGGTCGACGCGCGGTGCGTCACAGGGGGGCTCGTCGGCCTTGAGAGTTGGCGGGGTCCCGCGGGAGCCAGCGACGCCGACATTCAACGATTGCGCCGGTTCCATAGTCTGCGGTGGTTGACCCTCGACCACGCGGGCATCGGCGACGAGGGCTTGGCTCCCCTTGACGATCTGCCAGCCTTGTCGGCGCTGTCTTTGGCGGAGACACCCATTACCGACGCCGGTTTCAGGCACTTCGGGAACCTGAAATGGCTCTCAAGCCTGAACTTGCGAGGAACACGAGTTACTGGCGTCGGACTCGGCAAGCTACCGTGCGCACCGCGATTGGTCTGGCTGGAGCTCGACAACACGCCAGCGAGCGACTCGGCTCTGACACAGATTGCTGCGTTCCGCTCACTCAGCGTATTGCAGCTCAGAGGCACCGCAGTCACCGACGTCGGACTTCGTCACCTGGCCGGTTCCACCAGCCTCAGACGATTAGACCTGGCGAATACGCAGGTTGGCGATGCAGGGATGGCAAGCCTGGCCACGCTCCCGATGCTCGAATGGCTTGACCTCAGCGGCACCCAAGTGGCCGATGCCGGATTGTCCTCGCTCGCTCGATCGCCACGTCTCGCACACCTTGAGTTGCGGCGTACGCGTGTCACCGACGCGGGCCTGGCGTGTCTGGCTAAGTTCCCGTCGCTGGACGGCCTCGTACTCAGTGAGACCGAGCTCACGGATGCCGCCATCGAGTCCTTGTCGAATTGCAACCGATTGCGTCTGTTGAAACTACACGGAACGAGAATCAGCCCGGCAGGTGTCGCTCGCCTGCGTGCAAAGCTTCCTTCTTGCCTGATCGAAGACCCTTAGGAAGGAACGAAGATGACTTCCGTCAATCGCGTGGGCGAGCGGGAGGCGTGAATCCTCTCGGCCCGATGAACGACGCAATAGCGTGCCTGCCGCGCTTCGTTTATCATTTCAGCCTCGGTCTCCTTTGGGCTGTCCGGCATGATCACACCCTCCGTTCCGCTGCTTTTTGCGCAAGCGGGCGAGCTCCCGCTCGATTGGCTCGATTTCACGGTGCTTGTCGGCAGCGTCTTGGCCGTCGCCGCCTACGGCCTGTATATGGGCCGGCGCGAAGAAGGAACAGCCGACTATTTTCTGGCCGGACGCAGCGTTGCCTGGTGGGCCATCGCCGGCTCGATCTTCGGCACGAATGTCAGCTCGCATCACCTGGTCGGCATGATGGGGGCCGGGCTCAAGGAAGGCTTTGCCCAGGCCAACTTCGAGTTCGGCGCGATCTGCGGACTCCTGATGCTTTGCTATTTCTTCCTGCCGCTGTACCGCCGCATGGGCGTCTACACGCTCAGCGAATACTTGGGCCGCCGCTATGACGACCGCAGCCGCTTTCTCTATTCGGTCACCAATATGGCCTTCTTGCTCATACAACTCTGCGGCACGTTGATTCTGGGGGCGATCACCATCGAAGAACTGACGCGCGGTTCAACCTACGCCGTGAGCTACTCTGCGGCTGTGTGGGGAATCTCGCTCGTGGCCGCCGCCTACACGGGATTCGGCGGGCTCAAGGCCGTGATCTACACCGACGTGATCCAAAGCGCCTTGCTCCTGGTCGGTGCCGGAGTGATCGCGGTGCTGGCCATTTACCATCCCGACGTGGGCGGCATTTCCGGGCTGCTCGCCAAGGAACCGCAAAAATTCCATGTCTTCTTTCCAGCGGACCACAAGGAGCTGCCCTGGACTGGGGTGCTGACCGGGCTGATGATCCTGCATTTTTATTATTGGGGCACCAACCAGTTCATGGTGCAGCGGGCGCTGGGCGCCAAGACGGGCTGGGACGGTCGGATGGGCATCATCGCGGCGGGTTTCTTCAAGCTGCTGATCCCCTTCTTGTGCATCGTGCCGGGGATGGCGGCCGGATACATTCTCTCGATCGACCCTCAGACGCAGAGCGACACGGCCTTTGCCGGCCTGACGCGGCAGTTGCTGCCGACCGGCTACGGGCTCGTCGGGTTGGTGATGGCCGGGCTCGTGGGCGCGATCCTGTCGACGGTCGACTCGATGATGAACTCCACGGCCACGCTGTTCACGTTCGACATCTACCAGAAGTACGTGCGGCCGGCCGCTTCGGAGCAGCGGCTGATCTGGGTCGGAAGGGCCGCCATGACCGTGCTGGTGGCCGTCGCCATCTGGCTTTCACTGGCGTTCCGCGACACGCAGCAGGGGGGCCGCAGCATCTTCCTCACGATGGCCGACTACAACGCTTACCTGGTGCCGGGCGTGCTGGTTGCTTTTCTGGCCGGGATCTTCCAGGCCAACGTCACCGCGACCGGTTCCTTCGCCTGTATCCTGACCGGGCCGATCGCCTCGGTCGCGCTCGAACGAGGAGCCCTGCACGGACTCGACCACAACTTGCAAGCCTTTCACCGGGCGGGACTGGCGGCGCTGGTCAGCTACGTCGTTCTCCTGACGGTAAGCCTGCTGTATCGCCACGAGCGCGGCGCCGAGAACGAGCAGTACCTGTGGTGGCGTTACCGCCACAGCGGCGACGACGAGGGATCGATCCATCGCCCCGCATGGCAGCGAGACGGGCTATGGGCCGTCCTGCTGGCCGTGCTGACCATCGCCCTGTGTTGCTATTTCGCCTGAGGCCAGATCATGCGCGTCGCCGTCGGACAGCTTTGGCAAGAAACCAACACGTTCAACCCCCTGCGCACGACGCGGTCCAACTTCGACCAGTTTGGCGTGCTGCGAGGCGACGACCTCGTAGACCGAATGGCCGAGACGAACGAACTGGGGGGCTTCATCCAGTCGCTGCGAGCTTGGCCCGAACGGCCCGAACTCGTCGGTCTGGTGCGGCTGCCTGCCTGGCCGGCCGGAGTCGTCACCGCCGAAACGTTCGACTGGATTCACGAAGAATTCACGGCCGCCGTGCGTCAGGCCTTGCCCCTCGACGGCGTGTTGCTTGCCTTGCACGGAGCGATGGTGGCAGAGAACCATCCCGATATCGAAGGCGAGGTCTTAGAGGCCGTCCGGCGACTCATCGGGCGTGTCCCGCTGGTGGCGACGCTCGACCTGCACGCCAACGTGACACGGAAAATGGTCGACTCGGCCGACGCGCTGGTGCTCTTTCACACGGCCCCGCACATCGACGTCTTCGAGACCGGTCAGCGCGGCGCGGCCCTGCTGAGGCGGATCCTCGTCGACGCCGCCAGCCCGGTGACGGCCTTCCGCAAGCTACCGATGGTCGTGCCCGCCGAAAGGGCCAACACGCAGGATCGCGCGAGCGTCAGCTACGGTCTGCGCGAGCGCCTTCAGCAGCTTGAGCGCACACCGGGCATCCTCGCGGCCGGGCTGGCGACCGTTCAGCCTTGGCTGGACGTGCCGGAGTTGGGCTCGGCGGTGGTGGTCGTGGCGGACGGCTCTCGCAAGTCGGCCGGGGAGGCCGGCGCGCGAGCCTGCACGGAGCTGGCAGAAGAAGTCTGGCGGCGCCGACGGGAGTATCTGCCCGACTTGGTGCCGGTTGAGGAAGCGGTGCGTCAGGCCCACGCCGCGAGCCGGGCTGGCGGACTTGTCGTTCTCAGCGACAGCGCCGACGCGACGACCTCGGGCGCGCCGGGAGACAGCACGTGGGTGCTGAAGGAGCTGCTTAGGTACGACTGGCCGAGCGGCGCGCTCGTGCCGATCGTCGCGCCGGAGATCGTCGAGCGAGCGGCGGCTGCCGGCGCGGGGGCCGAGCTGCACACGCCCATCGGCGGCTTGCGCGACAGCAGTTTCTCGAAGCCGGTTGAAATCGACGCCCGCATCGAGCGGCTGTTCCGGGCCGAGTTCGTCTTGTCGGGTCATCTCGCCCGGAATCTGGCGGTCGACATGGGCCCGTCCGCCGTGCTTCGCTGCGGCGACGTCGCGATCCTGGCCACCTCGAAGAGCGGACCCCACTTTGCCCCCGAGTTCTTTCGTTCGGCCGGTTTCGATCCGTTTGCCGCCAGCGTGTTGGTGGCCAAGAGCCCTTGCGGTTTCCGCGCCGCCTACGCCGAACGGGCCAGGCAGATCGTCGTGGTCAAAGCACCGGGTTGCGCGCCCGCCGATTTCTGGAACTATCCCTACCACCACATTCCCCGCCCCCTTTGGCCCTGGGATGAAATGGAGTTGTCGCTCGCGTAGCACCGGTCGGCCGGCGCTCCGTCGGCCAAGCTACTGGCTGGCGGCGGCGACGGGTTCTCCGGTGAGGTGGCTTCCCGCCTCCGCCACGCTCATGCCGTCGAGCCACACCAGTTTCAGCCGCGGCAACTGCCGCAATCGGGCCAGGCCGGTGGAAGTGATGCGGCTACAGCCACAGAGGTTGATCTGCTCCAGGCTGGTGAAGTGCAGGAGGGCTTCGACGTCGTCGTCGCTCACCTTGGAGTTAGCCAGGTTGATGCTCCGCACGGGATAGAGGCACTCGCCGCCGATCAGGTTGATGAACCAGCCGGGCAGATAGGCGGCCGCGCGGTTGGGGGCAACGTTGTATCGTCCGCCGAGCCGTAGGACGGCTGCTCGCGCCTCGCGCTCGTGCCGCGCCTGAACCACCGGGTAGATCACGATGGCACACGCAATCCAGGCCAGGGCGCCAAACTGACAAAGGTGCCTTACAGCAAATATCTGTCGGCGATCGCCCGCGATACGGCGAAAAAACGAGCCCCTCGTCGAGCTCGCGCGAGCTCGATCGTCGACTGCTGCTTCGACCGCACGTGTCGAACCGAACATGTCAGCACTCCAGGCGCCGTTTTCGTCGCGACTGACGAAAAGAAATGAGCCGCACAGTGCCGGCCGCGGTCTTGCGGACCATGCAAAACGCTGCTACCGGCCACCGTGTTCGACGGCTGCCGGTCTTGGCCGGATGTGTTGCGCCTGCTGCCTCCGTTCCTGAGAGTAGTGTAGTGGCCGGCCAAACGATTGACAATCGTGTCTTGGTGCTGGGTAGTGGGTGCTGTGGGCTCAGAGGGATGCCGTTATAATCCCCAGTTCTCGGCAACAAACGGTTCTCAAAACCCGCCTTGAGGAGCAGCGTGGCGCGTTCGCAGTCTTGGCGAACCACGGGTTCTCGAACCGACCCCGAATACTAGGGAGCGGCGGTATGAGTCTTGGTTTCGGCATCGTTGGCTGCGGGATGATTGTCCGCTTTCACGCCCGCGCAATCGGCGAGGTGCGCGGCGCGAAGCTCGTGGCGTGTTACAACCGCACCGCCCCGAAGGCCGACGCCTTCGCCGAGGAGTGGGGTTGCCGCGCCTACCGCGAGCTCGACGCCATGCTGGCCGACCCGAAGGTCGACGTGGTCACGATCGGCACCGCCAGCGGGGCGCATTTGGAGCCGGCCGTCGCCGCGGCCCGCGCCGGGAAGCATGTGATCGTCGAAAAACCGCTGGAAATCACGCTGAAGCGTTGCGACAAGATCATCGACGCTTGCGATAAGGCCGGGGTGCGGCTGGCCACCATCTTCCCGTCGCGTTTTCATGGCTCCAGCCAGGAGCTGAAGCGGGCCGTCGAAGCGGGGCGCTTCGGCCGGCTCACGCTCGGCGACGCTTATGTGAAGTGGTATCGCACGCAGGCGTATTACGACAGCGGCGCCTGGCGAGGCACCTGGGAGCTCGACGGCGGCGGGGCGCTGATGAATCAGGCGATCCACAGTGTCGACCTGCTGCAGTGGCTGATGGGAGACGTGGCCGAAATAAGCGCCTGCACCGCCACGCTGGCCCACGAGCGGATCGCCGTGGAAGACACGGCCGTCGCCAGCCTGCGGTTCACCAGCGGCGCGCTGGGAGTGATCGAGGCCACCACCGCCGCCTGGCCCGGTTACCTGAAACGGATCGAGCTGCACGGATCGCAGGGCTCCGCCATGATCGAAGAAGAGGACATCGTGAAATGGGATTTTGCTAAAAAGGACCGGCGCGATGCAGCCATCCAGCAGCAGATGGCCCGCAGCAAGAGCACGGGCGGAGGCGCGGCCGACCCGGCGGCCATCGGCCATCAGGCCCACGCTAAGCAGTTCCGTGACTTTGCCGAATCGATCCAGAAGGGGCGGGCGCCGCTCATCGACGGCCGCGAAGGGCGCCGGGCGGTTGAAATCATCCTCGGAATCTACAAATCGGCGGAGACCGGCAAATCGGTTACGCTGCCGTTGGCCGCCGACCCGGTGCTCAAGGCGCGAAAGAAGTAGATGACGCGGTTTCTCAAACTCTAAAACAGCTCGCGGATGGGCTGGCCCTCGTTTTCGACGATGTAGCGCGGACGGCCACGATTGTCGAGGTAGGTGGCGTCCAGCGGCACGCCCAGGTAGCGATAGAGAGTCGCGGCCAGGTCGGCGGGGGTGACGGGCCGCTCACGAATATAGCCGCCGTCGCTCTCGGTGCCGCCGATCACCTGACCGTGCCGCAGGCCGCCGCCCGCCAGCGACATCGACATCACCCAGGGCCAGTGATCGCGGCCGTCCGTGCTTCCCTGTGTCCCCATTTGCGGCGTTCTGCCGAATTCGCCCATGGCCATCACCAGGACGTCGTCGAGCAGGCCGCGGGCGTCGAGGTCGCCCACGAGGGTTGTGAGCAGATGGTCGAAAAGCGGCAGCAGCGGGCCGAGCCCCTTGGTGATGCCGCCGTAGGGAGGAATGTTGTCGCCGTGCGTGTCCCACGTGCCGCTGGCGGTGTGGTAGCTGAGGTCAATCGTCACGAACCGCACGCCCGCCTCCACCAAACGACGGGCGAGCAGCGCCTGTTGACACCAGAGGTGCTTCCCGTAGCGGTCGCGTGAGGCCTCGGGCTCCAGCGAAAGGTCGAAGGCCTGCTGCGCCTTGCGTCCGATCACCATCTCCAGCGCCTGGTGACGGTAGCTTTCGAGCGCCTCCATCGAGCCGTCGCGGTCGAGGTCGCGCCGCAGGCGGTCAAAATCTTCGAGCAGCGCCCGCCGGTCGTGCAGGCGCTCGTGGCTGAGTCCGGCAGGCAACTGAAACAGGTCGGCGCCCGTTTCCTTCAGCGTGTCGCCGCCGACCAGATCGTAGATCGGCAGTTTTGCCGCCTGGTTGCCCACGAACGGATCGTAGCGCTTCCCCAAATACCCCGCGAACGGGATGTGCGAGCGCGACTTCATGAACACCACATACGGGGGCACGACCGGGTTTGCCCCGCCGCAAAACTTGGAGACGATCGACCCGATCGAAGGGTATTTGTCGGCCTCGGGGTTGGTGCGCGGCTCCGCCGCTGCGTTACCCGTTTGAAATACGGCGTTGGGCTCGTGGTTGCTGGCCCGCGCGTCGACCGACCGGATGAGGGTGAACTTGTCGAGCATGGCTGCCTGCTTGGGCAGGTGCTCGCAGATCTGCACGCCGGGAAGCGCGGTTTGAATGGGGGAGAAGGGCCCTCGGTTCTGATAGGGGCGGCCCGGCTTGGGATCCCAGGTGTCGATGTGGCTCGGTCCGCCCGCCATCCACAGCAAGATCACGCTCTTCGGCCGTGCAGTGGGTCCGCCAGACTGCGCGGCGGCGGCTTCGGTTCGCAGCAACTCGCTCAGGCTCAGTCCGGCGACGCCGGCCAGGCTGGCTTTGAGCAGGCCGCGGCGGCTGGATCCGCCCCGGCTGTCCACGACGAGCCCTTCTCGCTCGGCCCCGAAATAATTCTGAAAGGCGTGCAACTCGTGCTGCATCGGCTGGCAGGATCTGACGATCATCTCGATCTCCTGAAAACCGCCTGCCGTGAAACGCCCGCGCCAGAGGCCGGAAAACTAGGGTGCCTGGGCCGGTGACAGGATAACAGAAAAGGCCCGGGTGCGGGAACAGAATCGAATGGACGGCGGTGGCCTAACAGCGAAGCGAGGATTCTTTTGACCTGCCGGATGACGTCATCCTGCGGTCAGACACGCGGCGGCGTAAGAACCCGGCCGACCGCGAAGCGCCGTGGTAGAATAGGCGATATGGACGAGAACCCATATCGAGGGCCGGGAGAAGACAGGCCCCGGTTTCGACGCCGGCGCGTTCGGCCCCTTGGCCGCGTCGTGCTTGGCTTCTTCTTCATCGTGGCCGCATTGATTGGCGCGCTTGCGCTGGCCGGGAAGTGATTGGCCAAAATCGACCAACGCGATCTTGGGCCACTACCGAACAAACAATCGCCGCAGACCCGCTGGCAGAGGCTCGCCGGGTTGGCGCAGCAGCCCCGGAAAGCTCGTGGCGGGCGGTTGCTTGATCACCACCGCCCACGTTCGAAGGGCCGTGCACGTCACCCGGCTGCTACCGGAGCGTGCACGCGCGCCGGCTGCGGCCGGCGGCCGTCGTGATAAAACGTGCAGTTGCGGCCCGCCGCCTTCGCCCCTCGAACGGCGTCCTCGCAGCGTTTCAAGAGCGCGACCGCGTCGCCGCCCCGGTCCAACTCGGCCACGCCCACGCTGACGGTGACGGTGATCTGCGACGACTCCGATTTCAGTTTGCAGGCGGCGACGGCGCGGCGAATGCGGTCGCCCGCCGAGAGGGCCTCGTGCAGGCGCGTGTCGACGAGCACGATCGCCAGCTTGTCTTCGTGATAGCGGGCCGCCAGATCGATGTGCGACCGGGTGGCCGTGCGGATGATCTGGGTCACGGTGCGCAGCACGACGTCGCCCATCAGGTTGCCGCGAATGCGGTTGAAGTTGGTCATGTTGTCCATATCGATCACGACCAACGACAGGGGCGTGTTGGCCAGGTTGTGCTCGGCGATGCGGTGCCGCAATCCCTCGAAGAAAGTGCGGCGGTTTAACAGTCCGGTGAGCGGATCGGTGCGGGCGTCGATCGGCATCGCCTGCAGTTCCCTGGCGAGGGCCAGCAGGTCGTCCTGCATCACCTCCGCCGCCTCCTCGGTCGATTCTTGCCGGGCGATGGCCGAGCACTGGCCGCCGTCGTGCAGGTGGGCGCAGTTGCCGCCGGCATCATGCGAGGCGGCCAGCGCCACGCTGGTGCGTTCCAAGAGCGAGCCCATGTCGTCGCCGGAGCGAGCCTCGGCCACCCCCTGGCTGATGGTGACCTTGACGGGGGTCTCGGCCACGTGGAATTCGCGGGCGGCGACGGCTGACCGGAGCCGTTCGGCCGCGGCCTGCGCCTCGTCGAGCCGCGTCCCCGGCAGGGCCACGGCGAACTGGTCTTCGTCGTAGCGGGCGATGAGGTCCATGGCGCGCATCGTCTCCGAGAGCACGCCGGCCACGCCGCGCAGCACTTCGTCCGCCGCTTCCTTGCCGTGTTTCCTCTCTAACTCGTTCAGGTTGTCGACGTCGACCAGCAGCACCGAAATGGGCGTTTCTTGCTGTTGCCACTGCGCCAGGCGGCGGCGAAGCTCGTCGTCGAAGCCGCGGCGGTTGGGCAGGCCGGTTACCAGGTCGGCCATGGCGGCCTTGGCCTGGGTTTCGATCGTCTGGGCCTGGCGGTCGAGCTCGATCTTGGCTTCGGCGAGTTGGTCGGTCAGTTCCTCGTTGACCTGCACGATGCGCGAAACGGCGTCGACGACGGCCCGGTCTTTCGGGCCGCTGCAATTGGCCCGCAGGGCGATCAGTTCCTGGCTGATGGAATCGACCTGGCTGACGTGGCGGCTGACCCGCCCCGCCACGTCGCAGGTCAGGTCGTGCAGATCGCGCAGGGCGTCGATGGCCTGGCGGGCGTTCGCCGCCTGCTGCCTTACCGCGTTGGCTTCGTGGATCCACCAGCCGATGGCGATGCCGACCGCCAGATCGACCAGAAGCACGAGGCCGCTGATGATCACCAGCCAGGGGACGTGGTCCACGAACGGGTTTCCTGGGCGCAGGGAATGTCAATATTCCCTACGTCGGGGGCCGGCGCTCGTCAAACCGTCGGAGCGATACCTTCCTCAGAACCGCTACGCGCCGCGTTTCAGGATGAGTCCCTTGGTTCGTAGCTCTCGTGATCGGCCGGCAGGTCGCACGCGTAGCTCTCGCCCGTTCCCCTACCCACCGTCGAGAAGCAAGTTGGCCAACGATGCCGCGCCGCCACCAACCCAGGCCTCCAATTCGAGCTTCCACCCCAAGCGCAGCAGTTCAGCGGACTGGATACCGATGGTCCCGGCGAGGTCGGGAAAACATTGCTCGAGGAGAGGAAGGGCTTCCTGTTCGGAAGGCGAAAGGGGAATACGCGGCAAGTCGGTTGCCTCGAACGGTGAAATGCCGAGAAGAACGTCACCGATCCCAAGATATGCCATCTCGAGTAGGACGAACTGGTCGCGGAGCCAGCGGTAGATGAGCAAATCGACAGGATCCAGGTCGCCAAGAAACGACAACCGCCCCGCGCCGACCAGACGGGAGATCCAACTCAGGTCGTTGTCTCTCGGCAAGCCGTAACCGCCGATCATCGCGAACCGATCGCGGACGGTCCCTTCACCAATTGCTCCCATCACACAGGCGGGCTTGGTCGTGAAGAGCCAACTCGCCTCGCTCCGTGCAGGCGCAACGACGACATAGGCGTCGGTGCGTTTGTGTTGGGCGAATTCGCCATCCCCGTCGCGGCAGGCGAACCACTGTTCGATCGAGCGGCAGAGCCTTGACGGGTCCATATCGACTGCTGTCACTCTTTGACCGTGGCTCGCGTGAACTCGATAAACCTGCGGCAGGCGTCGGACAGCCGCTCGCCGCGGCGCGTCAGGATACCCGACTGGATCGGACGAATTTGCCGCCCTAGATCGCGAATTCCCACCTTTCGCCCGCGCGTCACGGCGCCGGAAGGGAGAAGAGGCACGATCGAAATGCCAAGTCCTGCTTCGACCATCCGCACGATGATCTCGGTGTTCGTCATCTCCATATCGACCCGCGGCGACAACCCCAGCGCGTGAAAGGCGTCGACGACATGCTGCCGGCCGGTGCTGCCGCGCTCGAATAGGATAAGCGGCTGATCGACCAGGTCCCGCAGGCGTATCGCCCGGTTCTTGAGCAACCCGTGGCGCGCGGGAGTGATCAGGCTCCAGCCCATCGAAAACAGGTGCTGGTAGTCCAGATCGGGCGACGGCTCGTAGGGGGCGGCCACGCCGATCGACACGTCGGCATGGGCCAGCAGCGCCGCTTCGATCTCCTGTTCGGTGCGGGCGCTCAGCCGGACGTGGATTTGCGGGAAAACCGCGTGGAACTGGCGGACGGCATCGATCAGCAGATACTGCGTCAGGTACTGGCTGGCGACAACGTGGATTTCGTGGACGGCTGTTCCCGCGAAGAGGTCGCACAGTTCCCTGGCTCGGTCGAGAAAGGCCAGGGCGTGCGGCAAAAACTCCTGGCCATGCTCGGTGAGCTGCGTGGCGCGGCGCAGGCCGCGCCGCTTGCGATAGAGTTCGACCTTCAGGTGCCTTTCCAGCGTCAGCAAGCGGTTGCGAACCCCCTGCTCGGTGATGCACAAGGTCTCGGCCGCGCGCCGCAAGCTCCCCTGCCGCGCCAGCTCGACGAACGCGGCCACCTGATCGGTTGAAAGCGACGGGTATGCGATGGGCATGAGCACGTCCCAAACACAACCAAAAAGATTATGTCTGCACGAATAAACCGTTTTTAGTTTAGTCGCGCCGTCACTAGGATTGCAAACGACGGGCGATGCAGAAGGCCGTGAAACACCGACCATTGGCCGAAGCTCGCGGCCACATTGCGCGTTTGCCCCGACAAAGAATCCAGCGTTCAGCTTTGTTGGCAGGCCGTAAGAACTTCAATTCCAGGAGGAAAATCATGCGTTGCATGGCAAGCGTGGGCGTTGTCGGTTTGTGGTTGGTTTATTTCGTCCCGACCGCGAGGGGCAGCGACCCCGTGGGTGTTTACGCCGTGCTCGAACGCGTCGAGTTCGAGCCGAATGCAGCTCAGCCCGAGCGGGTGAAGCTCTTCGGCTGGTTTGCGATGTCCGACGTTTCTAGCCGGGAATACAAGGAGCCCCAGCACGGCTGGCTGTGCTACACGCTTCCGCAAGAGAAGAAGGATCTCTGCCGCCGCGAGTGGAAAGACATGGAAGGCGTCGCGGGCAGCGGCAAGTGCCTTGCCTTCGGTGTTCGCCGCCGGGAACTGGGAAAGGTTGCCGAGGAAAAGGAGAAGGCGTCACCGGTGGAGTACACTCTGGCCTCCGGTTTGTTCGCCATCCGCTCGGACACCGACTACGATGTCATTCAGAATCTGGTCACCATACCGCTGGCCGCGTCCCCTGCGCCGGACTCGCTCGAGGCTGCCGGCCCAGTCACGCTGAAGGCCATCAACCCTCGCGGGCGGGCGCATCCGACCTGCAAACTGGTCTTCGACCTGGTCGAACTGTCTACGGGGGCGCGCGAGAAGAGCAAGCCGATTGCGGCCGGAGAGACCGAGACAACCTGGTCGCCCGAGATGCGGCTCAAGCCGGGCCAGCGCTACTCCTGGCAGGTCGAAGCGATCGACGGCGATTGGAAGAGCCGTTCCGCGGGAACCGAGTTTCAGGTCAAGGCAGCGTCATGAAAAGTGCCATCACGGTTCGCCGGCAACTCCTGCCGCCTGCCGCGTTGCTCAGGGTCGCCCGACTCGCGCTTCGCGCTCCGGGCGACTCGCCCTTCGTCCTGTTGGCCGCGACGCACGGCGTGGTGATCTGGCTGTGGCCGTCCAGTTCGTTGATTGCCCTGGGCACTTGGTGGAATTTGAACACGATCGCCCACAACTTCATCCATCGGCCGTTCTTTCGCGGTTCCGCTCTGAATCGTTGCTTCGCTCTCTACCTGACAGCGCTGTTGGGGGTGCCGCAAACGTTGTGGCGTGAGCGTCATCTGGCCCACCACGCAGACCGGCGCTGGCGACTCCGCTACAGCCGACCGCTGGCGATCGAGTCGTTCGTCGTTTTGGCGACCTGGGGCACGATGCTTCTTCTGCGGCCGGATTTCTGGTTGAGTCGCTACCTGCCCGGTTACCTGGCGGCGCTCATGCTGTGCGCCGTTCACGGCCACTACGAGCACGCCGGCGGCACCGTGAGCCACTACGGCCGCTTGTACAACTGGATGTTTTTCAACGACGGCTATCACTGCGAGCATCACGCCAGGCCGGGCCGAAGCTGGCGGGCGCTCCCGCAGTTGCGGGCCGCCGCGGCTCGCACAAGTCGTTGGCCGGCCGTGCTGCGGTGGCTCGACGACCTGCCGGGGCGGCATCGCCTCCGGCCGGTCTGCGGCCTGCTCAACATGCTCGAGCGGCTGGTGCTTCGCTCGCCCGCATGCCAGGCGTTCGTCGTCCGATGTCACGCCAGAGCGCTGACGCGGCTGGCGACTCGATTAGGTCGGCCGAGGACCGTGGCCATCGTTGGCGGGGGACTATTTCCGCGCACGGCCCTGGTCGTGCGGCGCGTCCTTCCCGAGGCCGAGCTGACGGTCATCGACGCCAGCCCCGCGAACCTGCGGGCCGCGCACGGCCTGGTCCGGCCTCCCGTCCGCTGGGTCGACGCCTGGTACGACCCGCAGCGACACGGGGGTTTCGACCTCGTCGTGTTTCCCCTGGCGTACGTCGGCGACCGCGAGGCGTTGTACGCCAGCCCGCCGGCGCCGGTCGTGCTCATTCACGATTGGATCTGGCGCCGACGAGGGCGCGGGGTTGTCGTCTCGTTCTGGCTGCTGAAAAGGCTGAACCTGGTGGAAGCATGCGAGCCGCGGCGCTGTTAGGTGTGCTTATTCTGGCCAAGGCGGCCGTCGTTTGGGGGCGCCCGTTCAGCGGCGGAGGGTGGTGGCCGATCGCGCTGGTGTGGCAAGACGTGGCCTTTGCGCTCGGCTGCGCCCTTCTTGATCGACTGTTCCGGCGCCCGAAGGCCGGCTGGCCGATCTACGGGGGGATCGCGGTCTACGCCACGCTCAACGTGCCGGTCATGCGGGCCATCTCCTCGCCGCTCACTTGGCCCATGTTGCGGGCGACGGATTCGGCTCTCTGGGACTCGATCGTTCTTTACTGCACGGCGACGAATCTTCTCCTCGTCGCCGCTTTGTTGCTGACCGCCGGTTTCCTCCCGATTCTCCTGAGCCGAATTCGTCTTCCCAAGCCGCTGGTGCCGACTTTGGTTGCGCTCGCTGTCGTGGTCGTCGGGCCGTTTGCCGCCAGGTTCGTCGATTCGGCCGGATTAGACCGTAACGTCGTCGCTGCGCTGGTGACGACGGCCTTCCCGCGTGTCGCGGCCCGGCCGCACGACGTCGGCGACTGGCGGACCAGCCGCTTTGAGCAGCCGCAGGTAGACGAGCTAAGCGATTTGCGCGGCGCGGCAGCGGGATCGAACGTACTTTTCGTCGTGCTCGAATCGGCGGCCGCCCAATACCTCAGGATCTACGGTGCTGCGGAGGATCCGATGCCCAACCTGACCCGATTGGCCGACCGCGGGGTCACCTTCGCCAATGCCTACGTGGTCTATCCCGAAAGCATCAAAGGGCTGTATGCCTTGCTGTGCTCACGATTTCCGGCATTCGATACGTCGCCTGAGGATTATGAGGCAATCGGCGTGCCGGCATTGCCCGCCGTGCTGCGCGGGGCGGGGTACAGAACGGCACTCTTTCATTCAGGGCGCTTCGCCTACCTGGGCATGGATGCGATCGTGCGTCGAGGAGGATTTGAAACGCGCGAAGACGCCTCACAGATCAGCGGCAATTTCGAATCGAGCTTCGGCGTCGACGAAGAAGCGACCGTGACGCGCCTGCTCGACTGGATCGACCGGCAAGCGAAGGGGCGACCCTTTTTTGCCGCCTATTTGCCGGTCGCTGGGCATCACCCCTACGATACGCCCCGGCGCGGTCCTTTTGACGAGCGCGAAGAGATCGGCCGTTATCGCAACGCCCTGCACTATGCCGACCAGGCGCTCGGTCAACTGATTGCCGGCTTGGGCCAGCGTGGCCTCGATGGCAATACGGTCATTGTCGTCTGCGGCGACCACGGCCAGGCGTTCCACCAGCATCCAGGGAACTACGGCCATACGCTGTTTCTTTACGAGGAGAATATACACGTTCCCCTGGTGATCGCTCTGCCCGGCCAACGCCCGCCACGGACGAGCCGCACCGTGGCCAGCACGATCGATGTTGCGCCAACGCTGCTCGATGTGTTAGGGCTTCGCGCGCCGCAGGAGTACGAGGGACAATCGCTCCTGTCACCGCGTCCCGCGATTTCCCTTTTCTTCACCGACTACTCGCTCCCCCTGGTCGGCTTGCGCGACGGTCGCTGGAAATTCATCGACGAGGTCGAGGGCGGCTCAGCGAAATTGTTCGATCTCGCGCGCGATCCCGGCGAGACGGTCAACCTTGCGAGGGATCACG
The DNA here is from genome assembly GCA_035550375.1 of Pirellulales bacterium. Taxonomy (GTDB): domain Bacteria; phylum Planctomycetota; class Planctomycetia; order Pirellulales; family JAICIG01; genus DASSFG01. The sequence continues at coordinate 99,522 of DASZPH010000072.1, forward strand.
CCGGCCGGGTCGCCGCATACGATGAACGGCTGCGGATGTGGAGCGAAAGCGTCCGCGCCCGATTCGTCGCGCACCGTTGACATGGAGCCTTAGGGGGGTCGTGTCCTAATAGCTTGTCCTAATCGTGTATTGATCATGCGCAGAGTGACACCAACCCGAAGTGTCAGCGAGGAAAGTCCGTAGTTCTCCCTCGCTGACGCTTCGGGTTGGTGTAGGCCAGCAATACAACTGCCCTTTGGGCAGCACGAGGAGAGAGGCTTTACCTTCTTCCTTCCTCCGCCTTTCCCGCCGAGTCGAGCCGAGTTGTTGCTGCTACTGGCTTGTGGTCGCTTCTCCGCCGGCGCGGGTGCCGTACGCTTGCCAGATCGGCAGGCTGACGCCGTCGATGACGAACTGCACGTGACCGTCGCAGAAAAGGGCGTTGACGCCGCCCGGATGGTAGCTGTGGGCAGCGATGTTATGCGACAGATACTGCCACGTGGCGATCGAATGGTTGCTGTGCGGCAGTCCGCCACGGCAGTCGATGCCCGGGTCGTTCGGCCCCCGAATATGGTTGTACATCGAATGCCCTGGAGCTCCATAGAGCCATTTGCTCCCGCGCGTCTGCTGGATAACGTTGCCCGGCAGGCAATCGCCCGGGTAATTCAGCAGAGGCGGGCCGACCGTTGCGTTGTCGTTTCCCGTTGTCAGCACGAACCCCTGGGTGGGCTGACCATTCCAGTGTCCCGTGGGCGCCTCGCCCATGCCCGGTACAGACAATGTATTCTCACTGATGCAAACGGTGTTGCTGCTGCCGTCCCGTAGGTCCGCCATCTTGGTCGCCGAGTTCTCGTAGAAAACGCCTGTCACCGGCACTCCGCCTGGATTGAGCGTCGTCACCGGAAACGTGGTACCGGTGCAGAGCGGGTAGTTATGGACCTCGCAACCGGTCTGGAGGATGCGGTGGGTGTCGCTCGGACATTGAAAGACGTTGATAAAGGTATTGCGCGCGACCGCGTTCGGGTCGCCAAACGCCGGGTCGGTGGTGTCGGGGTTGGCGTTGAAATTCATCAGGTTTTGCACGTTAGCCAACTCGAGGTAGGGCAAGACGAGCGAATAAGCCGAAAAGCACCGACCCTCGTTAGGAATGGTGAAGCTCAGCAGCCGCCCGGTGGGAAACGATTTTCGCGCGTCATGGTAGGCCTGAAGTGCGATGCCGATTTGCTTCAGGTGGTTCGTGCAATCGGCTCGGCGGGCCGATTCGCGGGCGGCCTGCACCGCCGGCAACAAAAGGGCCACAAGAATGCCAATAACCGCGATGACCACCAGAAGCTCGATGAGAGTGAACCCGGTGCGGCGCGCCATGTGTCTCTTTCAGAAATGCGGTAGATTCTGCTAGACAGATCGTTGTATACAGCCGGTTACAGCGATTCGTCAAGTGGCGCCGACGTGAGGGAGCTGGCCAGCCTCGACCGCGATTGAGTCCCTACGAGCGCAGCACTTTGCTTAGCGACGCAGGCACCATTCGAGGGCGTTGCGGAGTAATCGCTGGTACATGGGATGCAACAGCGCCTCGCGGGTGTGTCCGCTCGCCAGATGGCAAAGCCGCCCGTTGCCCGTTTCGCGCACCCAACCGGCCGCCGCCACGCCGCCTTCGTCGGAGCGGCTCTGCAAGAGCAAGTGGACCTTCTTCTCGTCGTAAGTCGGCGCGTGCTGCTCGTCGGCCACGGTAAACCGCGACACGCCGCGGGTGACGGGGTGTTCAGGGTCCACGACCTCAACGCAGAACCTCTCCAGAGGTCCGTGGCCCGTGTAGGCGCCGCCGACCAGGTTCAAATACGCTCCGTCGGCCGGATAGAGTCCCATGGAATTGTGCAGGTTCAAAAATCCCCCACCCCCCTCGACAAACTCGACCACCGCTCGCTGTTGTTCGTCCGTCATCCACATGAAGGCCTCGCCGTCGGGCGGCAGCGGGCGCTGCAGGCCGTCACGCAATATGACCAGCAGTTGCACGTGGGCGAGGTTTTCTGCCGACAGGGCCCGTACGTCCACGGCGAAATGCGGGATGACGCCAGTCTCTTTGAAAGCCGGGCGAAGCCCATCTTCGATGTGTCCCGGTTCATGCGGCTGGTCGCCGATCAACACCAGCGCGTGGGGCGTGCGCTCGTCGCGCCGGGGCGTGCGGCCGTTGAAAGGGGCCGTGGGCACGGTCAGCTCGCCATAGACGTGCGCCAGGTCGTCGGCCGTCGGCCCGTCGTAGGGGGGCCAGACGAGTTCGGCCAGCAGTTGAGAGCCGCCGGCCGCCAGGGGCGGAACCGGCCGGCCCTGGGCAATCGCGTAGGCGACGTGCCTCCGCAATTCAACAAGAAACCGCTTCTGGCGATCCAGCCGTTCCCGCCCTCCCCAGGAGCCTCGTCCAGGAACAACGACCGTGGCCGCACGTTCGCGCAAACGTTCAAGCTGCTCCAACCAGGCTGCCGTATCGCTTTCGTCCAGCGGTGCGCGAGGACCATGCGTCACCACCGGGCCCGCAAACAGCACCTGCCGGTTGCTCAAGTAGAGAGCGGCACCCGCTTTGCTCGCCGCGCCGTCGCACGGTATCAGTTCAACCGTCTCGTCCCCGACACGAACCGAATCTTGGGCCTCGAAGACCCGCACGGCCCCCGCGGGCAACTTGCCCGCAGCCGCCAGGCGGTCACCCAACGCACGGCTGGTCGTAATCGCTTTCACACCGTGCTCGAATAACGACTGCACGACGACCTCATCTCCCGGTTGCCACTGCGTCAGTACGAGTCTGCTGGCGGCACATCCGGTTGTCTTGGCGACAAGGGCCAGGTAGTCCGCAACCGCCACGCCGCGCGGCAGGTCAACCAGCCACGTCTGATCGCCGACGCTAAACCAAGCGCAGTTTGCCGAGCGGTACTGATCCGCGAAGCCGGCCGCGTAGACGCCGGGCGCGACTTGCTCGAGGTGTGGCAACAGGGATGCTGCTTCTTTCGGGAGTTCTGGAGCTTGCTTGCCGGCGAAGGGCGTCGGCGTGAGCACCTGGGTCACGATTTCGTCGACGAACGTATTGAGCTTCTCGCCATAGCGTGTGGAGTCTGAGTGAGCCGCGAACCTGGCCATAAGCTCCTCTCGCTCGACCAGGGAGTCGAAGCAGAACAACCAGGTAACTTCCGACCACTTGCCTACGTCGGTCGTCCAGGGTCCGACGGGACGAAAGCCGTGCTGTTTGAGGAGCTTCAATCCGGGGCCGGTCACAAATTCCAGGTATTCGCCTTGTTTGCCCAGCGGCACCCGATGCCGCTCGTGCACGACGCGGGCAGCCGTTTCCGGCAACCGCGGAGGGGTGGCATTCGGCGCCAGCTTGAGAAAACGATTGCTCTCACCGGCCAACAACGGATCTCGCTCGGCTGCAAAGCGGGCGAACCGCTCGTCTTTGCCGAGCATGGCGCGTGCCCCCTCAAAGGCCGCCATGCCGTCGTATTCCCAGAGCGTCGTCTGCTCGTAGAGGTCGCCGATGGCCGCGCCCCACCATCCGACCATCCGGCCGCCCGATTCGCGAAACAGCGGAAGTCCCTGTTGTTCGATCAGCCGGTTGTAGTCGGCCACACGATCGGGCCGAACCTGAATTCTCCATTCCCCATATACTTTTCCGGTTGCTGGCGTCGCCGTCGCCGAAGGTTTGTTCTCTTCCGCGGCCGCGGCAACGATTACGACCGTGGCCAAAAGCAGGCTTCGCATCAGATGGAGACTTCTCATCGGCAACCTCGATTCTCAGGGCGTGAAGTTGGGGCCGTGCGGGACAAACGCCCTGGCGTGGCAGAAGCGCGGGCGCGGTTGGTTACCTGCTAAAATAAGCGGGGCGTGCCGGTGTGCAAGGTGCGCCCAAAAAGACCCTGGCGGGAGAGGACGGGCGCGTGGGCGTCCCGCCTAGCGAGAGTCGCCCTACGGCGTGCGAACCGCCGTCAATGTCTCGTAGGCGATCGGGCCGAAGCCAAACAGCCGAAACGATGTGCTGTGCACATGCGGAAAGTGGCAGGCGGCGAGCGCGCGGCGGTAGTCGTAGATGGGATGCAATGAGACGAGGCCGAGCATGCGGAAGGAGACGTTCGCGAAGCGGCTGTAAGCTCGCTGAGCCAGACGAGCCGGAAAGCTGCCCTGGGGAAAGGCCAGGTCGGCAATGAGCAGTTTGCCGCCAGGCCGCAGAAGAGTCGATAGATGCGCCAGCATCTCACGCATGCACGGCTCGCTGAGACAATTCAGAAAGAAGTTGGCGGTCACCACGTCGTAGTAGCCGGGACGATGGTGATCGAATGCGTTGCCGCAGATGATCTCGGCCCGCGTGTCGCCAAGCCTCGCTTCCAGCCGAGCCAGCATGGCCGACGAAAGGTCGAGGCACGTCAACTGCACGCCCAGCCGAGCCGCCTCAATGGCGTCTTCACCCGCGCCGACGCCGACATAAAGCACACGGTCGGCCGGGCGCATCTCGGCAAGCTGCGCACGCTTGGCGGCGGCAATCTGCCCGCCCGAGTAGCAGGCAGCGAGCCCCTCGTAAAAGGAAGCCACCGCCGTGTAGCTTCGTCCCCGATCGGCGTGCCGACCGCGCGCCCGTCGGGAGGGGATTCGTCTGGGGCCGAGAAGGCGAGGTGCGGATGTTTCGGTCGTCATGTGTGGTCTACCTTCGATCGGATGATGCGGGCCAGTTGTTCGACATGAGGCGGCTCGAGCAACTCCAAGTGCCGGGCCGGCACCTCGTGGACGTCGATCGCGCCGCATGAGCGGCTCCACTCGCGATAAGCATGGTATTTTCCCTGGGCGTCCTGGCCGACGATGAGCGTCATCGGGCCGTCGTCGTTGGGCGGACTGTACTGGTAGGCGGCCTCGACGTTGGCCCAGAAGACGCCGAACGAGCGGCGAGCGAGCTCTTCGTCGGCGTTGGACGGAATCAACTTCTGGCCCGCGTGGCGGCAAAGGTGCGAGAACATCCGTTCGCGATCGGCCTGGCTCCACAGAAATGGCGGCACGTCGTCGGTCGTGACATAACGCCGGAGAAGCTTGAACGAAAACAGGATGCCCGCATCGATCAGCACGAGTGCCCGCACATGCCTGCCGGCCGCCCGCAGGCGGTGCGCCATCTCGTAGGCTACCACGCCTCCCAGCGACCAGCCGGCGAGCAAGCACTCTCCGCGCGGCTGAACGCGCGACAGTTCGTGCAGATATCTTTCGGCCATCGTTTCGATCGAGTCCGGCGGCGGCTCAGCAGACTCCAGGCCCGGCGACTGAATTCCGTAACACGGCCGGTCTCGGCCCAGCTCGCGCGCCAAGCGACGATAGCAGACGACGCTTCCGCCCGCCGGGTGGACGACGAACCACGGCGGAAGGGTTCCCTTGGGCTGCAAGGGAACGACAACCGCCGGTCGATTCTTGTCTGTTTCGTCGAGCAGTCGTCTCGCGAGCGTGGCGACCTTGGAGTTTGCCAGCAACTCGCCCAGGAGAAGCGAACGGCCATAGCGCCGTTTGAGGCAGGCCAGCAGCTCCGCGGCCTGAAGTGAATTGCCTCCCAGTTCGAAAAAATCGTCCTCGGCCAGAACATGGGGCACGTGCAAGAGCTGCCCGAAGAGCTCAGCGATTTCGCGCTCGTGAATCGAAGACGAAGAAGAGGGCAAAGGTGTTCTGGCGAACCGGCCCGACCGCTGGTCCGCGCAAACGGTTCCTATCCCGCGATCCTCCAATGCAAGCAGGCCCCGTTCGTCGAGCTTGCCGTTGGGGGTGAGGGGCCAGTGTGTCACGAGCGTGAGGGAGGAGGGGATCAGCGCGGCCGGAAGCCGTGCCTGGAGCCAGCCTCTTAGCGCGCCCGCCGACACGCTCGAACCGGCGCGCGGGATCGCAAAAGCAGCTAACCGCGGCGGATTTTGCGCGACCAGAACTGCGGTGGCGTGCAATTCAGGATGCCGTGCCAGGACCTCGCTCACTTCGTCCGGCTCGATGCGCACACCGCGTATCTTGACCTGCCGGTCGACTCGGCCCAGGAAGTCCAACTCGCCGTCGGCGCGGCGGCGCACGAGGTCGCCCGTGCGGTAAAGCCGGACGTCACGTCCGGCGAGCGGCTGCCGGACGAACTTTTCGGCGGTCAGCTCGGGCCGATTCAAATAGCCGCGCGCCAGCCCGGGGCCGGCGAGGCACAGTTCTCCTGGCTCTCCTTCAGCGACGGGTTGCCGATCCCGGTTGAGAACGAAAAGCTCGATGCCGGGAAGCGGATCGCCCAATGGCGGTGCGGGCTGATCGCCCGATGGACACTCGTAGGTCGTGGCGCAGATCGTAGCCTCGGTCGGTCCATAGGCATTGATAAGACGTCGGCCGACCGACCACTGAGAGGCCAGGTGCCCGGGACATGCCTCGCCCGCCACGATCAGGGTTTCGAGACCGGGCGGTCCGGGTGAGCCCAGCATCGCCAGAACCGACGGCGGAACCGTAAGCGTGTCGATTCGCTTCGCCTCGATCGTGCGGCGGAGGCTTTCGCCCGGCAGCAGCTCGTCGGCCTCGGCCAGCACCAGGGTGGCCCCGGTCGAGAGCGCGCCGAAAATCTCCCAGACGGCCGCGTCGAAGGCCAGGCTGGCGAATTGCAGCACGCGTCGGCCCGGACGCAGCCGTAGCAGACCTCTCTGGGCCGCAATCAGGTTTGCCAGCCCGCCATGCGTAAGCAAGGCCGCCTTTGGATCGCCGGTTGATCCCGACGTATAGATGGCATAGGCGAGCCGGCTTCCCTCCCCCGGGGGCGCTCGGTGCCGGTGCGGAAGCGAGAATTCTCGCAAAGCAGACGGGTTTGAGTCGCCCAAGACAATGAGTCCGTCGCCGCTCTGCCAAACGGGGTTCAACTGGGGCCGCAACAAGTGGGCCAGCCCTCCGTGCGTCACGACCCAGCGCGGACGCGCATCGGCCAACATGAACCGCAGCCGCTCGTGCGGATAGCCCGGATCGAAGGGAACAAAGGCGCCGCCGGCCCTGAGAATCGCCAGCAGCGAGGCGACCATTTCGGCCGAACGCGGGAGCATGAGGCCGACGAGGCATTCCGGCCCGACGCCGAGAGAGCGCAATTGTCCGGCGAGCCCCCTCGACCAGGCATCGAGCTCGTGGTAGCAGAGCGATCGACCGCCGCAGACAACCGCCACCGCGTCTGGCGTCTGGCGTGCCTGGTTTTCAAAGGCGTCGTGCGCGAGCGGCCGCGGCAGGTTTAGCGAGCGCCTTAGCGAGGCGCGTTCTGATGCACTGCCGGACCGACTCATCATGAAGTTTCTCAAGCGTCGCCCCACGTCCGGCAGTACGCGGTTCGAGCGCAGATCGCGACCCAGGTAGGAAGAGACTAGCGGCTCGGAAAAAAACATAGGTCAGGGCGGCCGTGCGTCAACCGGCTTTCGCGGAACTACCAAGAAGGCCGCATCAGGCCGGCCGAGCGAATCGTCTCGCCTGCCCTAGATAACCCGGCAGATAAAACATTTCAGATATTCGCCCTCGAGGCAGGTGGCGCTGACGGGATGGTCGGCCGCGGCTCCGCGCTGCTCAAGCACCTGGATGTCACGTCCGCTGCGGGCCGCGACTTCCGCCAGCATGTGCAAGAAATCTTCGCGCGTCACGAAGCCGGAACAACTGCACGTCACGAGCACCCCGTTCGGCTCGAGCAGGTCGACCGCCAGGCGGTTCAGCTTGTGGTAGGCGCGCAGCGCCTCGTCTACGGCCTGCCGCCGTCGGGCAAACTTGGGCGGATCGAGCACGATGCCGCCGAACTGCCGCCCCTCGGCGGCCAGTGACTCCAGCGAGCGAAAGGCGTCGCCGCACTCGAAGCGCACGTTGGCGACTTCGTTCAGTTCGGCGTTGGCCTTGGCCAGGGCGATCGCTCTGGGACTGGAATCGATCGCCAGCACGTCGGCGGCGCCGGCCAGACGGGCGGCGCACAGCGAGAAGGCCCCGCTGTAGCAGAACATATCTAGCACGCGGCGGCCCCGAAAATACTCCGCCGCCACGCGCCGGTTCTCGCGCTGGTCGATAAAGAAGCCCGTCTTCTGGCCGGCCGAAATGTCGACGCCGTATCGCAGGCCGTGCTCGCGGATAAAAATCGGCCCTTCCGGCGCCTCGCCCCACGCCACCTCGTCGAGGGCCGGCAGCCCCTCCAGCTTCGCCATCTCGTGATCGTGACGCACGACGATGCCGCGCGGGCCGACCGAGTCCGCCAGAATGGAAACGAGCCCCTTCAGCCTCGCCGCCAGGCCCAGCGACGAAACCTGCACGACGAGGAAGTCGGCGTAGCGGTCGACGATCAGTCCGCTCAGTCCGTCCCCCTCGCTGAAGACGAGCCTCACGGCGTCTTCGCTCCCCCGCCAGAAAAGCGACAAGCGTAGCTGAAGCGCGTTCTCGATGCGCCGCCGCCAGAATGTGTCGTCAAGCGGCTCGTCGGCGCGCCAACTGTAGAGCCGCAGGCGGATGCGGCTGCGGCCATTGTAAAGGCCCCTGGCGATCCACTCCCCGTGGTCGGAGAAGAGCTCCGCGACGTCTCCGTCGGCAGGTTCGCCTTCAACCGATTCGACGGCCGAGTCGAGCACCCAGGGATGACGGCCAAAAAAGGGCCTCGCTTTGCGCGGCTTGAGCACGAGGCGGGCCGCGGCTTGGCTGGACACGCTCATTTCGATCCGAGGACTTCCTCCACGTCGGTCCGTAGCGAACGCATGTACGACCGCCACTCCTGATCGAGCAGGGACCGGTCGGTTCCGAACTCCCGGTCGAAGAGCGGGTTCAGCACCTCGGGGGTGAATTCGATGTCGGGCGGCAGCTCACCCAGCGCCTTGTAGAACCGCATCAGCTCGTCGAAATGCTTTTCGACCAGGAAGTGCGTCAGCGCCCAGGCCTGACCGTATCCGTGGAGCACCGCCCCCAGCGACACGGCGTAGTCGAAAATCTGGTCTCCCACGATGAAGTTCAGGCTCGAGTGCTCGCGGTCGGGCTCCAGGGCCCGGTAGAACATCAGCCGCTGTTCGTTGACGGCGCCCACGCCGCTCCAGGCTCCGTCGTTGGGCGACTCAAAATAGGCCGCCAGCCCCTCATGCACCCATTTGGGGACGCGCACGTGGTGGGGAAACAATCCCGTGTTCGAGGCCATCTGGTGCGTCGCCTCGTGGCTGACCACCTCGACGTCGTTGCTCTCGCGATCGACCTGAATGAGCAGGTCGATCGTATTCGCCAGGCGGATGATGTCCTTCGCGCCGGACATTTTCCCCTTCGCGGCGTCCTTGCCGATCCCCTTGAGCCTGGCGGCCGCCTCGTTGAGCTGCTTGAAGCGCTCGCTGGAAGCGTGGTCGAAGAAAAAACTGATGTTGCGCTCCGGCAGGTAAAAGCCCGAGGCGTTCACCAGCTCGGGGCTGAGGCGGGTGGAAAAATCTTTGTAGTCGGCGTAGTTGTTGAACAGTACGACCTGCAGCCGTTCCTTGGGCACCTCCAGGTCGACCCCTCGCGAATAGAAGGTGAGCAGGAAGGTTTCGTAGACGCGCTCAAGCAGTTCCAATCGCAGCTCGTGGCGGGGCTTTTTGATGCGGGATTCTTTGTCGGGCTTGTCTGGCGTGTCGTAGAGCAGCGAGAAGTGATCGCTCGTGGCGAATTTCATCTCCTTGCGATGCACGAAGCGGCGCATTTCGTCCGCCTCGCCGGAGCGCGAGGCCGCCGGCTTGCGCAGTCGATCCCGCAGGGCCAGAATCCGCTTGGCTTCCTCGAACTTCGGGTCGACGTTCAACGTCTCGTTGACCGCCTCGTAGTATTCGTCGAGCATGCCGTGCTTCAGGGCCCACACGCCCGCCTGGAAAACGCCGGCGGCGTTTTTCTCGTTCAGGGCGGCGCGCAGCCGCTTTCTGTACTGCTGGTTGAGGGTGGGCACCGTGTGGATCTTGCAGTCGTGCAGGTCGAAATAGAGCGTGCCAAGGGGATGCTGCAGCGACATATTGCCCCCGGGCAACCCCGTCGCCTTGCCTTGCAAAAGAATGCGCGCGCCCTTTCCCAGGTGATATTCCACGAAATCGGCCCGCGCCGTCCCCGCGGCGGCGAGCACAAGCGCCAGGGCCAGGAGACTCTTGGTTCGCTTGCGATTCGGCTTCGATTCGCGTGGGCAAATGACGGATTGGACGGTCATCAGTTTTTCTCCCGTGCGTTCACTCCGGACGAATGCCGGGGTTGGTTGCCAGGTCGACCGTCTCACCGCCGTGGATCGTACACAACGCGCGAAACACGGCCGGGTCGATGTCCTTGGAAATCCGCTTGACGGAACCGTCGGCCATGGCAGCCAGCGTGCCGGAGCCCGGATCGCCGCCCGCGCCAAAACCGGTGATCGAATCGAAATAGGGCGCCCGTGCGGCCCGAATGGTCGAGCCTCCCCCGGCCGCCCACGCCCCCACAATCTTGCCGGCGCCGATGAGCATGATGGTGTTGGCCGTTCCGTCGGTGATCTCTTCGGGCCGAGCGATCTGGTCGTAGCCAAAAATGCCCGCGCGGGGGTCGCTCCGCGGCAGCGAGGCGGCCACCAGGTTACGCGAGTCCTCGACTCCAGCCATGCCGACAAAATGCGTAAACGCCGGCCCGATGGCGTTCTTCTGTCCGATGATCTTCAAATTGTGGTTGGGGTTCCTCGGATCGAGAAAGGCCGGAACGACCTGACATGCGTAGGCAAGGTTCTCCTTTTCGTGCCAGCCCTTGCTGTGGTCGAATTTGGCGTACAGGTCGCTATACCCGACGTGGGGGAGCAACTGGATCATCCAGCTATTGCCCGCCCCGACCGGCTTGTCGTCAAAACGCTTGACCCCCGTGAGGTTCGTCCCCAGTAGCCACCATTGGTTGGCGGCTGTCGCCAAGCCGCGCGCATCACCGGACCCCACCGCCCCTGGAGGCGGCCCGCCTGACGCCGCAGCGGGCGGGTTCCCGGGTGCTCCAGCGCCCGGATTGGCCGCCGCGCTAAGCGGCGGCTGCGGGGCGGCTGGGCCGGGTGTCGTCGGGGCGCCAACCCCGGCAGCTCCAGGTGCAGCAGCGGGCGGAAGGCCCGGAGCCCCGGAGGCAAAAGGAGCCATCGCGGGAGGGGTTGTTGCCGGCGGCGGCACGGTGTTCGGACTAGCACCCGCGCCGACAACAGTCGGCCCACCCGCCGCCGTCGCGGCGGAATTCATGGCGGGCGGCGCCGTGGGATTTACCGCTACGTTGGGCTGGTAGGCGGCCGTGCCAAGATGCGTCGAGCCGCCGTCGCCTTCGTCTTGCTGAACAACGTCGGTCACCTGCGCGACCGGGGTTTGCGATCTCCCGCAACCCGCCGAGAGAACGGCCGCGCACAACCCCGGCGCCACTAGAAAAGAGCGTAAATGAGACATGTCGCCCTCGTAGTTCGACAGCGGTGCCGGAAACGGCCACCTCCTGCCCCTGGAGAGATTAAGGCCATCATACCGGGAACGTCTGACCCGTCAAAGGAGTTGGGCGACGTTCCGCCGAGAGCTGGAGACAGAGGGCTTGCCCCGCCCCGCGAGACCGCTACGGCGATCCGTTACGCCCGACGCGCGATGCGCCGCCAACGCCGAATGACGCCCGGGCCACGCCCATGATCGCAAAGGAGGCCGGCTCCGGTGCCGCAGACTTCGTTTGCATCACCAGGAAATCGAAGTTGTTTGAGCTGGACACTGCCGGCGAATCCTGAAGGAGGTAGGCCATGGTGTAGGTTCCTTCCGCACCGAGTGGCGGGTTGCGGACGTCGATGAAGAACTCGTCGGCGCTCGTTCCCGACGAATCGAGGAACCAGCCCCAACTCTGGTACTCCCAGGTCGCCGCACCGGCGCCGAAGTACAACACCCAAGGGCTCAGGCTGTAGCCCAAGGTCGAGGCAAGAAGGTTGCCCGGCGCCGTGTCCGCCGTCGAGCCGTTGGGAAGATCGGCGGCCGGCATGCCGGCATCTTCCAGGAGTGTGATCACCTGGCTTTCGCTGGCGAGATGGAAGCCCGAAAAAGCGGCCAGGGCGCTATTCGGCGACAGGCCGAGCGTTTTTTGAGGCGTCGAGCCACACCAGGCCCGTCGACGTGTCGACCGTCACGGGCTCGCCGGAAATGGTTTCCGTCATAAGCGCCGCGTGGGCTGGCGGCGCCGTGGCGACGATGGCCGCCGACAAGAAAAGAGCTATCAGCCGGCTGCGGCAAGAAAGATCCACCTCTTCATCCCATTCTTCTCCGTTCAAGTGCGAGTGCGGAGGTGCGCGCTTGCCCACCTTCCCACGTCAAGCGATCGCCAGAGATCGCGCGTCATTAGGAGATCGTGGGACGTGTGACAGCAGTTTTGCGGCCGACTCGCCAGACGGACAACCAAGGGATCCGTTCTGTCAGCGACGACACAGTTTTAAGACTTCATAGGCGCCCCTTGAGGGGATGGTGCCCGCGCGGTAACTTCGAGGGATTTTAGAATGAACGTTGAAGTTGGCATAAAATATAGAGTGTGCGGGCAGGGTTCATAAAAACGCCCGGCTCACGAGCGTCGAGTGTTTTCCAGGGAGCCAGCGAGGAGAGAGGAGTTCCGTGCCGCGTCGCGACGATATCCACAAGATCCTGTTGATCGGTTCAGGCCCGATCATCATCGGCCAGGCCTGCGAGTTCGATTATTCGGGCACGCAGGCGTGCAAGGCCCTGCGCGAAGAAGGGTACGAGGTGGTGCTCATCAACTCGAACCCCGCGACGATCATGACCGATCCCGGCACCGCCGACCGCACCTACATCGAGCCGCTCACCTGGGAAATGGTGGCCAAGGTGATCGAAGCCGAGCGGCCCGACGCCCTGCTGCCCACGCTGGGCGGGCAAACGGGTCTTAACCTGGCGATGGAGCTGGAACGCAAGGGGGTGCTGCGGCAATACGGCGTGGAGATGATCGGCGCCAAGCCCGACGTCATCGCCAAGGCCGAGGAACGCGAGAAGTTCAAGCAGGCGATGGAGCGGATCGGACTCGAGGTCTGCCGCGGCCGAACCGTGCACAACATCCAGGAGGCCCGCGAAGCGGTGCAGTGGATCGGCCTGCCGTGCGTGGTGCGGCCGAGCTTCACGCTGGGGGGCACGGGCAGCGGCGTGGCATTCAACCGCGAAGAGTTCGACCAGATGGTTCGCCGCGGACTCGATTTCTCGCCCATCAGCGAAGTCTTGCTGGAGGAATCGATCCTCGGCTGGAAAGAGTACGAGATGGAGGTGATGCGCGACGTCGACGACAACGTCGTCATCATCTGCTCCATCGAGAACTTCGATCCAATGGGCGTGCACACGGGCGACTCGATCACCGTCGCCCCGGCCCAGACGCTCAGCGACAAGGAATACCAGCGGATGCGGGACGCCTCGCTGGCGGTCATCCGCGAGATTGGCGTCGAGACGGGCGGCTCGAACATCCAGTTCGCCATCGACCCGCACAACGGGCGAATGATCGTCATCGAGATGAACCCGCGGGTCAGCCGTTCCAGCGCCCTGGCCTCGAAGGCCACCGGTTTCCCGATCGCCAAGATTGCGGCCAAGCTGGCCGTCGGCTACCGGCTGCACGAACTGGCCAACGACATCACCCGTGAGACAAAGGCTTGCTTCGAGCCGACGATCGACTACGTGGTGACCAAGATCCCCCGCTTTGCTTTCGAGAAATTCCCCGAAGCCGACCCCAAGCTCACCACGCAGATGAAGAGCGTGGGAGAGACGATGGCCATCGGCCGCACCTTCAAGGAGTCGTTCCAGAAGGCCCTGCGCGGCCTGGAGGTGGGCAGCTTCGGTTTCGGTTGCGACAACAAGGACCTCTGGGGCACGCCGCAGCAGCCCTCGCGCGACGAAATTCGCGCCACGCTGGCCACCCCTTGCGCCGAGCGCGTCTGGCATCTGCGCTACGCCTTCAAAGACGGCATGACCGTTAACGAGATCCATGAACTGACGGCGATCGACCCCTGGTTTCTCGACAACTTGAAGGAGATCGTTGAGCTGGAAGAGGAGCTGCGCCGCCAGCCGAGCTGGCACGACGTGAGCCGCCCCCTTTTGAAGAAGGCCAAACAATTCGGCTTTTCCGACCGCCAGTTGGCGACGATTTTTGATGTCCCTGAAGCAACGGTGAGGGCCGACCGCAAGCGGGAAGGAATTCTGGCCACGTTCAAGGCGGTCGACACGTGCGCCGCCGAGTTCGAGGCCTATACGCCGTATTACTACTCGACCTTCGAGGACGAGGACGAGACACCCGCCAAGCCGGCCGGCGGCAAACGGATCATGATTCTGGGCGGCGGGCCGAACCGCATCGGCCAGGGGATCGAGTTCGACTACTGCTGCTGCCAGGCGAGTTTTGCCCTGCGCGAGCTGGGAATCGAATCGGTAATGGTCAACTCGAACCCCGAGACCGTTAGCACCGATTACGACACCAGCGACCTGCTCTTCTTCGAGCCCCTCACGACCGAAGACGTGCTCAACATCTGCGACCGGGTCGAGCCGGACGGGGTGATCGTCCAATTCGGCGGGCAAACTCCGCTGAACCTCGCGCGGGCGCTGGCCACGGCGGGCGTGCCGATCATCGGCACGAGCGTCGACACGATCGAGGACGCCGAAGACCGGGAGAAATTCGCCGCCATTCTGCGGCGGCTCGACCTGCGGCAGCCGGCCAACGGCATCGCCCGCACAATGGACCAGGCGCGGACCGAAGCGGCCAAGATAGGCTTTCCCGCCTTGGTACGCCCCAGCTTCGTGCTGGGCGGACGGGCGATGGAAATCTGCTACGACCAGGCCCAGCTCGAGCGCTTCGTGCAAGAAGCATTCGTCGCGGCCCAGGGAAAACCGGTGCTCATCGACCGCTTTCTGGAAGACGCGATCGAAGTCGACGTCGACGCCCTTTGCGACGGGCAGCGAACGATCGTAGCGGGGGTGATGGAGCACATCGAAGAAGCAGGCGTTCACTCGGGCGACTCGGCCTGCGCCATTCCCCCCTACAGCCTGCCCGGCCCCGTTGTCGCCGAGATTCGCGAGGCCACCGAAAGACTCGCCCGGCTGATGCAGGTCAAGGGGCTGATGAACATTCAGTTCGCCGTCAAACAAGAGGAGGGCAGGCAGAACGTCTACGTGCTGGAAGTGAACCCGCGAGCCAGCCGCACGGTGCCGTTCGTCTCCAAGGCCATCGGCATGCCGCTGGCAAAGATCGCGGCCAAGATCATGGCCGGCGTTTCACTGGCCGAACAAGCCTACGACTCGGCGCCGATCCCCAGCCACGTTTCCGTGAAGGAAAGCGTCTTTCCGTTTGTCAAGTTTACGGGAGTCGACATCGTCCTCGGCCCCGAGATGCGCTCCACGGGTGAAGTGATGGGCACCAGCGAGCGGTTCTCGATCGCCTTCGCCAAGAGCCAGCTTGCGGCGGGCGTCGTCTTGCCGCAGTCGGGCACGATTTTCCTCAGCCTTTCGGACCGGACCAAGCGGCATGCCGTAAGCCTGGCGAGCAAACTCGTCGAGCTCGGCTTCCAGATCATCGCCACGGGCGGCACGGCCAGGCTGCTCGTCGAGGCGGGCATTTCGGTGAGGCAAGTCAAGAAACTACAGGAAGGGCATCCGAACCTGCTCGACTTGCTGATCGACGGCCAGATTCAGCTCATCGTCAACACGCCCAGCGGCAAGGGGGCCCGCACCGACGAAGGACGGATCCGGGCCGCCTCCGTCTCTCACGGCGTGCCCTGTATCACCACCATTCAGGCCGCCGACGCGGCCCTGAGGGCCATGGAGGCGTTGCGAGAAGAGGCGATGACCGTGCAAGCCTTGCAAGACCGCCTGGAGCAGGAAGCAGTGGGAAAGTAGGGCCATCGGCTTCCTCCCTGAGCATCGACGGCCATTGTTAGTTCATGATGAGCGATGTTGACTTCGTCGGCCGCGCTCACCTATTCTGGATTCGTTGACTTTGCGTCCGGTTCACCCCCCAGCCGGCTTCTATCCCGATGCGAGTCGTCTGCTCTCGATATGCAGTAGCTACCGCAGCACTAGCCTATTTGCTGGCTGGTGCGCTGAGCGTATTGCATCACCATGAGCACGGCTGCCATGAATCGGGCTTCCACGAACGGGGCCCGTCGGATACCGACCAGGCGTCTTGCCAGCACCAGTCAACTGGGCAGCACTCAACTGGTCGGGATTCAACGGAGCAGGACGGGGACGAGCACAATCCGCAGCCGCAGTCGGACGACGACTGTCTAGCCTGCCGTTTGGCGGCCCAGAGCGCCGTCGTCTGCGTGCCGCTGGCCGAATCGGGCCTCTGTCCCCTGGTCGTGGAGCTGCGGTCGACGGCGCCGACCTTCTTTCTTGAGCCCGTCCATTCCTGCGGACTGGCACGCGCGCCTCCGATGGCGTGAAGCACCTGTTTGCGTTTCCCCAGGCCTTTAGGCAGGGAGCGCAGAACGGCGCGTTCGCGCGGGTCATTTTTGGCTCGCGCGCGGCTGACCGTTGCTTTCACGTTTTGCGATTCCTGGCGGCAGCGCTCGACTTGACCCGACGCTGTCGATCCTTCATCGGAGATTCATTCATGTATCGACGTAATGCATTTACCTTGGTCGAGTTGCTGGTGGTGATTGCCGTCATTGGCATCCTCGTCGCCTTGCTCTTGCCCGCCGTGCAGGCAGCGCGCGAGTCGTCGCGTCGTACCTCCTGCTACAACAACCTCAAGCAGATCGGCATCGGTCTGCACCACTATCACGACGCGCTGAAGGTGTTCCCACCGGCGTACCTCGTTTCGCCCCTCACCAACGTCGCGATGGGGCCGGCCGATCCGACCACCGGAGATACGGGACCGGGGTGGGGCTTCCTGACGGCTATGCTGCCTTTCGTCGAGCAAGGGCCGCTCTATCAGTCGCTGAACATCAATCTCCCTTGTTGGTCGCCAGCCAACGCTGCGCAGGTCAAGACGGCCATACCGCAATACGTCTGCCCGTCGGCCGTGAACATGGGTTCGCCCGCGGTCTATAACGTGGTCGATGCCTCGGGCAACACGCTGGCCTCGTTCGCGCGGGCCAACTACGTCGGCGTCGCGGGAAGATACTCGCCGTGGCAGCAATATTATGATCCGGGAGCGGACCTCGTTACCGCGGCTCCTGTTGACGGCATGCTGTTTCGCAACAGCCATACCCGCATGGCGGATGTTCTCGACGGGACGAGCCACACCCTGTTCGTTTCGGAAAAGACGCCCTATCACAGCGATTCCACCTGGGTGGGCGTGGTGCCTGGGGGCGTCACCAACCCCACGTTGCACTTCGCGATCGTGGGCTCCGATCCGTCCTCTTCGCAGGTCAACGTGCACACCGGCCCCACCCCTGGCGAAGTTCCCCCCGTCATCAAGCCGCCCAGCCAACCCTTCGCCAACACCGACGAAGTCTGGTCGAACCACCCGAACGGAGCGAATTGCCTCTTCGTCGACGGCAGCGTGAAATTCGTCTCCGACAACATCGACAACCTCACCTGGTCGTTCTACGGGACACGTGCCGGGGGGGACACTCCCCGCGACGGCAACTGACACGCGTAAAGCGAGGGAGACGACTCCGCCATGAAAAGCAAAAAGCTTTCGCGCGCGCTCTGCGTCCTGCTGCTGGTCGCTGGTTGCGGCGGGCCGCCGCAAGTGACGCCCGTCAACCGCCGGCTGATCGAGGGCCTGCGCACCGCGACGTCGAGCGAGCAGATGCAATGGGTCGACGAGAGCGCCAAGCAACTCGAAGAAGGCAAACGCAACGGCACGGTTTCCGACCAGGAATACGAGATCTTCCAGTCGATCATCGCCATGGCCAAGGAAGGCAAATGGAAGGAAGCCAACGCCGAAGCGGTCCGGCTCGGCAAAGCCCAGAAACCGACGGCTGAGGAAGTGGAAAGGCTGAAGGCCAAAAGAAAAGACGCCGGCTGATTGTGGCAAGCTGCCGTTGCAGCCGGTATGCTGACACGCGAATTGAGCGATCGAGCGCGTGTTATGTCAGATTCTTCGTCGGCCGCCAGAACGAGCATCTCGCGAGGGATGCCTTCGTCCGATCGGCGGTGGTTCATCGTGGGCCGCTGGCAGGAGTTCGAGGGCGAAGCCAAGGCCAATCTGCTGCGCATCCTCGGCATCGGCGCGTTCTACAGCATCGAGCTATTGAATTATCACAGCCTGCGGCTGGGCTGGTTGGAATTGCCGCCAGTCGCCGGGGTCGACGCGCGGTTTCACGGCACGGTCACGGCGCTGGCCGCCGCCTGGACGATGACCGGCCTGGCGGTTTTGTTCTGCCTGCGCGGGCAGATCTTTCCCTGGGTGCTGAAATACCTCTCGACCGCCGCCGACATCGTGTTCCTGACGGGCATTCTGGCGGTGGCCGACGGGGCGCGCAGCCCCTTGGTGGTCGGCTACTTTCTCATCATCGGTTTAGCCGGCTTGCGGTTCAGTTTGCCGCTCGTCTGGTTCGCGACGTGCGGTTCGGTAGGCGGCTACCTGTTTCTCTTGGGATACTCCAAGTGGTTTGCGCCCGAACGGCACCTGCGCGTTGACCGGTATCAGCAGTTGATCTTTGTGCTCGCGATTGCTTTGGCCGGCATCGTTTTGGGGCAGATTCTGCGGCGGGTGCGGCGGATGGCCGAAGACTATGCCTGTGGGCTGCAAGCGGGGCTTGTCGAGGGCCCGACAGGCCGCCCATGACCACCCCTTCGCCTCTTCCTCGGTGTCCGGAATGTGGGGCCGCCTATCGGTTGGGCGGCGGCCGCTGCTGGCTGTGCGGCGGCCGGCTCCCTCAACATGAAGGGCAAGGCGCGTTGCCGCGCCCGGCGCCGGCTTCCCGGTACGGCGAGATCATCGAAGCGGCGCTTGTTTCGCAGGAGACGGCCGCCACTTTCAGTCTCAGCTCGCTCTTTCTCGTGATGACCCTGGCGGCGGTCTCGGCGGGCGCGTTCGCCGCGGCTCCCGGCTTGGGTATTTTTTTTGTGGTGATCGCCGCGCCGGCTCTGATCCGCACGATCGTGATCGGTTCGCGACGCAAGAGGCTGGGCGTCGCCACCTCGCGCGGCGAAAAGATCTTCAATTTCCTGCAATCGATCGGCGTGATGATCTTGATCCTCGTTTGCATCGTTGTAGCACTCGGGGTCGCTCTCTTCGCCGCATGCACGGGCGCCCTCGCAGGCGGCGTCGTTTCGGAGTCGATCGGCAAGTCGACCGACGCGGCCATGATCGGGGGCGCCGCGGCAGGCGGACTGATCGCGCTGGTCGGGATCGGCACCGTGTTGTGGGCGATTTGGAACAAGAAACGAAGTCGGCACTAGTGCCATGAAGCTCCGCGAGCACATTTTTCTGGGCATGACACAGAGCCTGTGTCCAGATTGCCTGCACCTTGTGCCGGCCAAGATCGTCGCTCGCGACGGCCGCGTTTACTTCCGGAAACGCTGCCCGACGCATGGCGTGCGCGAAGATTTTGTCTGTTCCGACGTGCGGCAGTACGATCGGATGGAATTCAGCCTGGAAGGAAAAGTGCCGGCCCGTTTCGGCGTCGCCCCGGACCGCGGCTGCCCGTACGATTGCGGTCTGTGCACCGAGCACGAGCAGCACACCTGCGTGGGCCTGGTCGAGATCACGTCCGGGTGCAATCTGGCCTGCCCGATGTGCTACGCCGCCAGCGGCCCGGGCGGAAAGCATCTTTCGTTCGACGACTGCGTGCGGGCGATCGACCGCCTGGTGGAGGTCGAGGGCCGGGCCGAAGTGCTCCAGCTTTCCGGCGGCGAACCGACTATCCATCCCGAGTTCGTCCGCATCCTCGATTACGCCTGTCGGCAGCCGATCGACATGGTGATGATCAATTCCAATGGCTTGCGCTTCGCGCACGACGCCGGCCTCGTCGCCAGGCTGGCCCAATGGCGGCATCGCCTGGAGGTGTACCTGCAGTTCGACGGATTTGAAGCCGAGACCTCCCGACGGCTGCGCGGCGAGCCGCTGGTCGAGACGAAGCTCGCGGCCATCGACGCCCTGGGCAAAGCCGGCATTCGGGTCATTCTCGTTTGCACGCTGCAGGGGGGAGTGAACGACCACGAAATCGGCGCGCTGGTCCGCTTCGGCCTCGAGCGTCCCTGGATCACCGGCATCAGCTTTCAGCCGGCCACCTACTCCGGACGCCACGTGCTGCCCGAGACGCTCGAGCGGCGGATCACGTTTCCTGATGTCGTGCGGGCCGTCGCGGAGCAGACGGACGGCCTGTTTGAGGTTGAGGACTTTCTGCCCCTGCCGTGCGCGCACCCAAACTGCCACAGCCTGTCGTACGCCTACCGCACCGGCTCGACCGTCGTCCCCATCTCCCGTTTCATCGAGGCCCGAAACCACCTCGATCTTCTGGCGAACGGCATCACCTTTACCCGCACACGAACACGCGAGCTGATCGAACGCTACCTGGGCCGAATGGGATGTTGCTCGGGCGGCGCGTGTGGCAATGCTTCAAGCGGCGACGGCGCGGCAACCAAAGGCCTGGAGCTAAACGTCCTGAATGGCCCGCCCAAAAACGGCCAGACCGAAACCGACAGCCTGGCCCGGCAATTCTTTTCACGCGCCCTGGCCGAACAGCTTTCCCCCTCGGACGTGTTTCGCATCACCATCACGTCGTTTCTCGACGCCTACAATTTTGACGTCAGGCGGCTGATGAAATGCTGCATCCATCATGTGCTACCCAGCGGACACGTGGTTCCTTTTTGCGCTTATAACGTTCTTTACCGCAACGGCCACGTGACCTTGCCAGAGCTGACCTCATGGGCGTCGCCTACGCCGGCATCATGACCGCCGCCATCGCCGCGGCGTTTTTCTTGAGCCGCCGGCGTCAAACGGCACTTCCTCTTTCGCGCGGCGAACGATTCGGGATTGCGGCGGGCGCGTTTTGCGGAGCCATGATCGCGGCCAAACTCCCGTTTCTTTTCAGCGATTGGTCACGGCTGGCCAGCGGCGCGGCCTGGCTCGACAACGGCAAAACGATCGTGTTCGGGCTGGTTGGCGGATACTTCGGCGTCGAGCTGGCGAAATGGGCGCTCGACGTCCGCGTCAAGACGGGCGACAGCTTCGCCGTTCCCGTCGCGGTGGGGATCGCCATCGGACGGCTCGCGTGTTTCGTCGGCGGCTGCTGCTACGGAACGCACACCTCTTTGCCGTGGGGGGTCGATTTCGGCGACGGGCTGCGACACCCGACGCAACTCTACGAGTCGGCCTTTCACCTCGGCGCGGCGGCGGTGCTGGCTGCCATGGAGCGGCGCGACTGGTGCCGCGGCCAGAGAATCAAGCTCTACATCATGGCCTACCTGGTCTACCGCTTCGCGAGCGAGTTTATCCGCCCCGAGCCAATCGTTTGGCTTTCGCTGACCGGTTATCAGTGGGCTTGCCTGGCCTGGTTGCCGGTCTTCGCCCTGCTTTGGGCGGCTGACGAACGGTCGAAGAGCCGTTTGTACTCCTGTTGAGCGTAACGGTCGGTCATGCCGGCGATGTAGTCGGCCACGCCGCGGCGCAAGCCGACCTGCTCGACCCGGGCCGCAAACCGCGGCGGCAATAGCTCAGGGCACCGCACATAACCGATGAACATTTCGCGGAGCATCGACTGGGCTTCGGTTCGGAACCGGAGCACCTGCGGATGACAGTAGACGCGCTGAAAGAGGAACGTCTCCAATTCGCGCTTCAGGTCGGCCAGTTCGGAGCCGACGCCGATCAGTATTTCTGGCGCGTGCCTCACGTCGTCGATCGATCGAATGCCGCCCTCCGCCAGCCGGCGCTCGGTGCACTCGATCAGCTCGCTCACCTGCCAGTCGATCAGCTCGTGTAAGACGGCCCGCTTGAGCCGGTCGTCGGCGAGCGCGCCGTATCGCGACCGCACGCGCCGTTCGGCCTCCGCCCACAGGGGCAGTTGCAAAAGTTCATCCAGCTCCAGCAACCCCAGGTGCAGGGCGTCGTCGGCGTCGTGCGTGTCGTACGCGACGCTGTCGGCCGCTTCCACCACTTGCACTTCCAACAGCGGTCGCTCAGCCAAGGGATTCTGGTGCCGGCTCTGTTTGTCGATGCGCGTCGCTTGCCCTTCCAGCACTTCGCGCGACAGGTTCAGGCCCGGAAAGTCCGGGTAACGTTGCTCCAACTCTTCGACGATCACCAGCCCTTGCCGATTGTGGGAAAACCCGCCTTCATCGGCCAACAGTTCGTTGAGCGCGTCTTCGCCCGCGTGTCCGAAAGGTGGATGCCCCAGGTCGTGAGCCAGCGCGAGCGCCTCGACCAGGTCTTCATTGAGCCGCAGAGCGCGTCCCACGGTGCGGGCGACCGAGGCGACCTCCAGCGTGTGCGTCAGACGCGTGCGGTGGTAGTCGCCCATTTCGCCAGTGAAAACCTGCATCTTGGCGCTCAGCCGGCGGTGGGCGGCACTGTGTACGATCCGGTCGCGATCGCGCTGAAACGGACCGCGATAAGGGTGCGGCGGCTCGGCGTATCTTCTGCCCGCCGTTTCGACGCTGTGCATGGCGTAAGAAGCCAGCAGCACTTGCTCGCGCTGCACGATGCCGGGGTCGAGCTCGGTGCAATCGACGGTCGGGGTGCGGTCGGCCGTCATGGCTCGCCCCTTCCGCCAGGCTGCGACAGGGCGTCGGTCAGCATTTGCCAGAGTTCGTCGAGCGATTGTGGGATGACGTCGACCCCGGCCAGAACGGGCATGAAGTTCGTGTCGCCCAGCCAGCGCGGCACGATGTGCCAGTGCAAATGCCCCGGCACCCCGGCCCCGGCCACCTTGCCCAGGTTCAGGCCGATGTTGAACCCGTCGGGGTTCATCAACCGTGTCAAGAGCGACGTCATGTCGGCGATGGTTTGAATCGCTTCCAGGTTGGTCTCAGGCGGCAGTTCGTCGAGCTTGCCCACATGACTCCGGCAGGCGACAAGCAGGTGGCCGTTGTTGTAGGGATAGCGGTTGAGAATCACGATCGTCTCGCGGCCCCGCGTGACGACCAGATTCTCGCGGTCACGCGTGTCGGCGGCGGCCCGGCACATGAAGCAAGCGGGGTCGGCAGAAGGCGGGAGGCTGAGAGCGCCGAGGTCCGCCTGCGGCGTGCGATCTCCCTTCACATAACCCAAGCGCCAAGGCGCCCAGAGTCGTTCATGGCTCAAACCGGTTCACTCCCATAGACGGACAGGGGCTCCTTGATTGTGCTATTCTATCGGGCCACTTGATGCCGGCGAGACCAAAATCCCCACACGCCGTCCGAGACTTGCAGCTCCGTCCGAGACTTGAATGACGCTCACGCCCCTGCCGATCGACGCCGTCTTGCCCGAGCTGCTGGCGGCGCTCGCCCGGCAGTCGTCGGTGGTTCTGCAAGCGCCGGCGGGGGCGGGGAAGACGACACGGGTGCCGCCCGCCATCCTCGACGGCGGCCTGGCCGGCTCGGGAAAGATCGTCCTGCTTCAACCTAGGCGGTTGGCGGCGCGCGCCGCGGCGGCCCGGATCGCGGCCGAGCGGGGCGGCCGGTTGGGCGACGAAGTCGGCTACCAGGTGCGGTTCGAGCGGCAGGCGAGCCGCGAGACGCGCATCCTGGCGGTGACCGACGGCGTCTTCGTGCGGCTGCTGGCGGACGACCCGTTTCTGGAGGGGGTGAGCGTCGTCGTGTTCGACGAGTTCCACGAGCGGAGCATCAACAGCGACCTGGCGCTGGCCATGGTGCGGCGTATCCAGCTCGATCTGCGCCCCGAATTGAAGCTGGTGGTCATGTCTGCCACGCTCGCGGCCGAGCCGATCGCCGCCTGGCTCGGGGGCTGCCCGATCGTGCGCAGCGAAGGCCGCACCTTTCCGGTGGAGGTGCGGTATCTGGGACATTCGCCCCACGGGCCGATCGGTCCCCACGTCGCCCGCGGTGTCGAATCGCTCTGGGGGGCAACGACGGGCCACGTACTGGCGTTTCTGCCCGGCGTGGCCGAAATCCGCCAGGTTGAGCGCGAGCTGGCCGCCGGGCAGAAATCTCAAGAAGCGCAGGTGATGCCACTCTACGCCGACCTGCCGCTTGCCGAGCAGCAGGCCGTGCTGGAGCCCGCCCCGCGCCGCAAGATCGTGCTGGCAACGAACGTGGCCGAGACGAGTCTCACGATCGAGGGGGTGACAGCCGTGGTCGACAGCGGCCTGGCTCGCGTGCTGCGCCTCGACCCCGCGCTGGGGCTCGATCGGTTGGAAACGACACGCATCTCGCGCGCGTCGGCCGACCAGCGGGCCGGCCGGGCCGGGCGCACGGCGCCGGGCGTATGCCTGCGCCTCTGGAGCGAGCGGGAGCAGGCGGGCCTGCGCGACTTCGAGAGCCCGGAGATCGCCCGCGTCGACCTCACCGGGCCGGTGCTCGAACTGTTGTGCTGGGGTGAAACCGACGTGGCCCGTTTCGGCTGGTACGAACCGCCCCCTGCGGCCGCGGTCGAGCAGGCCCTGCGGCTGCTGCGGCGCTTAGGAGCCTGCGGCGACCGGGGCGTAACCGAGATCGGCCGGCGTATGGCTCGGCTGCCGGTCCATCCCCGGTTGGCACGGGCCTTGATCGAGGGACATTCGTGGGGGCATGCCGAACGGGTAGCGATGGCGTGCGCCCTGCTCTCCGAACGCGATCCCTTCCGAGCCTCTCGTCAGGAAGAGAGCCGGCATACGTCAGACTCGGACGTGTTGGACCGTGTGGCGGCGCTCGAGGCGTTTGAACGGTCGGGGCAACGGCACAGCGAGGTCGGCACCATCGACGGCGGCACGGCGAAGGCGATCCTTCGCGCCCGCAAGCAGCTCTTGCGCTTGCTCTCCGACGAGCGGGCCGAAAGACGCTCGCCGCCAGTCTCGGCCGACGAGGCCGTCCTGCGGTCGCTGTTCGTGGCCTTTGCCAATCGGCTCGCCCGCCGTCGAGAGCCGCGGAGCCCGCGCGCGGTGATGCTCGGGGGCCGCGGAGTGCGGCTGGCCCGATCGAGCGCCGTCCGCGACGCCCCGCTCTTCGTGTGCGTCAACCTGAGCGAAACGGGCAAGGCCGAGTCGATGGTTCATCTGGCGTCGGCCGTGGATCGCGACTGGCTGCCGGAGGAGGATTTGCAGGTCGGGGTTGAGGTGGAGTTCGATCCGGGGCGGGAGCGGGTGGTGGCGGTCCGGCGGACGCGGCTGGAGGACCTCGTGCTGGACGAGGCGATGACCAGTTTGCCGGCGGGGTTCGATCCCGCGCCGCTTCTGGCTCAGGCCGCCAGCGAGAGTTTGGAGCGAACCCTCTCGCTCGACGAGGAAGCGACGACCTTCATCAACCGCATTCGCTTTCTGCGGCTGGCGATGCCGGAGTTGGAGTTGCCGGAGCTGGGCGACGACCCGCTACGGCGTTTGTTGCCTTGGTTGTCGATCGGGCGACAATCGTTCGACGAGCTGCGTCGCGCGCCCGTGCTGCCGGCCCTGAAGGCCATGCTGACACCTTCCCAGCTCGCGGCGCTGGAGCGTGAGGCACCGCAGCGACTGCGCGTGCCCAGCGGACGCGAGCTGGCCTTGCGTTACGAGTCGGGGCAGCCGCCGATTCTGGAGGTGAAGATCCAGGAGATGTTTGGCCTGCGTGAAACGCCGCGTGTCGCGGCCGGCCGCGTGCCGGTGATCTTGCACCTGCTCGCTCCCAACATGCGTCCCCAACAGGTAACCTCCGACCTGGCGAGTTTCTGGAAGAACGCCTATCCCGTCGTCCGCAAAGAGCTGCGTCGCCGCTATTCCAAGCACCCCTGGCCCGAGGACCCGCTGACGGCAAGTCCGAAGCGGTAGCGCCTGACCACCCGGCCTTCCAGCCGCCTTACTATCGCAGCTTGCAAGCACCCCGGCCTGAAAACCCGGGATGTGTCAACGATTCCCTCGTACATTTGTACAAGAAGTCCGCAGTGCAGCAGGTTCGAAATCGCGTCCGTCAACGCGCTCACATGTATGCGTTGAGCTCGATCATGGCATTTCCTCGAGTTCAGTCCCTTAATCCGTGTTTATCCGCGTTCATCTGTGGCTACTCCAGAACTTGCATCTAAATCAGAGAGTCCGCAGCGCGGTGCTTGACACCGGTACCCCAGCGTGCCTAAGCCCGCCGACGAGCCAGGCGTTCAATTCTGGCTCGAACAGCTCGCGGCTGGCGGCGCCGACACCGACGTGGTCTCCGGCATCGTCGCATCTACCGAATATCTGAAGCTGCATACCGCCTGAGGGTCGTCACCTGCCGGGGCGAGATCAGTCCGGGGCGCAGCTACTGTCGCGGGATCTCCTTTAGCCGAACGGCGATGAGCTTCTTCACGAGCGTCTTCGGAAGCGGCTTGTCGATCGCAAAGTGTACGGCGCTTTTCGTGGTCGAATACGCTTTCAGCTCCTTGGGGAGTTGGCCAAGCACGCTCCCGCTGTGCGGCACATAGGTCAGGTGGTTCTTGAAGGCGGCGAAGCCGGCGACGACCTTGCCGTGCAGGCGGAAGGCGGGCATACCGTAAGAGATGCCCTCTTCCGCCTGGGGAATCACGGCGCGGATGGTCTCCCGCAGAGCGCGCAAGGTGCCGCGCTTCGGTTCGTCGAGTTTGTCCAGATAGTCGTCGATTTCTTGCTGCGACATGCGGTTGCTCCGGGCCGAGGCACTTTGGCACCACAGTATCCAGCTTGGCGGGACTCGCAACCACCCGCCCTACGAACTGAGCAACTCGACGACGCTCGCGTGGCCCCCATCCCGGGCGGTCTCCAGCGGCGTCTTGCCCGCGGCGTCGCGGAAATGCCGGTCCGCGTGATGGTCGAGCAGGACGCGCACAACGTGCAGGTGGCCACCGCGGGCGGCTTCGTGCAGCGGACTCGTGTGGCGATCGACGGCGTTGGCCAGTCCTGCATCACCTGAGAGCAGTTTCTTGACGATGAAGTCGAAGCCCCAATTGGCGGCGATCGCGATGCCGAATGCCCGCGGCGTGCAGCGCAGAACGTCGTCGCGTGCGGTTCGGTCGGCCCCGGCCTGTTCGACGAGTTCGATCGTCGTGCGCGAGCCGCCGAAGTACGCCCAGTGCAACGGCGTTCCGCCCAGGTAGGCCCGAAACGACAAGTCTGGCCCCTTGCCGAGGAGGAATTGCACCACCTCGGCCTGCCCGGTGCGACAGGCAATATAGAGTGCGTCGGAGAGTTGCTCGATGGCGGCGGCTGGCGGACAGGGAAGCCGCGATCCGTCCGAGGCGACACGGCTGCTCCCCGTTCGGGAGGCGCCGGGGCGCAGTGCTCCTTCGGCGTCGAAGCAAGCCTGTACCTCGGCCAGCGCGCCGACTCCGGCGGCGCAGAACAGGTCGGCTTCCGCGCCGAGTTGGATGAGGGCGCGGGCGCACTCCAGCGCGTGGCAGGTGGCGGCCCAGGAAAGCGGCGTGTGCCCCGACTTGCCAAATTTTGCATTGAGATTCGCGCCATAGGCGACCAACACGGCCGCCAGGCGGGGGTCGTTGAATTGTGCCGCAAGGTGCAGCGGCGTCTGTCCCTCGGGCCCGTGGGCGGCCGCCAGAGCCGGCCGGCGGGCGAGAACGTCGGCGACCGCCCGCTCGTCGCCCGCGTGAACTGCGGCGAGAAGTTCTGCCAGATCGGCGTCGTCTGGCGAGACGGCGTCCGTCGCGGCGCGACGCAGCAGCTCGGGCGGGACGATCACGTCGAGCTGCGCGCGGAGTTGGACGACGTGGCCCTTGAGCTTTCGCCAGCTCGCAAAGCCGAATTCGCGGGCCACGGCGAGTTGGGCGTCGCTGAGCTTGGCGTTGGGGTCGGTCGCGCGCAGCGCCTCGAGGCGCTCTTTAGACAGTTTTTTGAGCCAATCGAGATTGGCGCGAAGCGGAAGCGGTCGAGACATGAGACACCTTCTCTCAAGTGCTCGGCGTCCGCGTCTCACGAGCTGAAAGAAGGTCGTCGGTAAAGGAAGTTGACGAGTGGGTTCGACCCTGCACGCGGACCGTCGGCCGCCCGTCACGGCCTGACGAACATTTTACGCTCCTCCGAGGCGGCCGAGCAAGCAGATGAGTTGGGCTGGTGATGCCTTCAGGAAAAAATCGCGATTCGACCAAGACCGACGACCTAGCGCTGTGCCGGGAAATCAAATACGCATAAAAATGGCGATGATGAAAATTGCCACGCCGAGAGCCATCGCGGCGCATCCAGCGCCTTGCACAAATTCAGAGCGCACTGGCACGCGAAGCCGTTTCGGGACGTACTTCTGTGAGACTTTGATGGCTTCGTCGGTGCGAAAGGCATTGCACAAGCCGCCAAGAATCAAAAGGGCGGCCATGAGGAGCAGGACGGCCCGTGGAGCTGACATGACAAAGCTCTCCAGTGCCCATAGCACGTCAGCAAAGAGGCGACTTAATCGCGGTCTCGATTCTCACGGCCCGGTCTGAACACAAGCACCAAGAGACGATTACAGCAACTGCGACCGTCAAGAACGAGAGGATCAGTCCGAGCAGACTGATAGCGATGTAGGCAAGCATCCGCCGATTGTAGCATTGGCGTGGCGGCTGGTGGAAAGTCGCCGTAGGCAACCCGAGTTCGGCTCGCATGGATTTCCGGCGCCGTTTGCGTCATACTGGCCAGCTACACTCAATTTCCCGTTCCAATTGCCGGTATGTCGCTGATCGAAAGCTCCTCCCGTACTTCCCCTTCGCCCATGACCACCCCAGCCGCCGCCGCCAGGCGGGTGTCGGGGACGCATATCCCGTGCTACGTCTTTGAGTCGAACCGCGAACTGGCGCGCCATGTGGCCGAGTCGCTGGCCAACCTCATCCGCGAGCGTAACGCCTTCGGACAGAAGGCCGTCCTGGGGCTCCCGACGGGTTCCACCCCCGTCGGCATCTATCGGGAACTGATCCGGCTGCACCGCGAGGAGGGGCTCGATTTTTCGGGCGTCGTCACCTTCAACCTGGACGAATACTACGGCCTCCAGCCGGAGCAACTTCAGAGCTACCACCGCTGGATGTTCGAGCACTTTTTCGACCACGTCAACATCCCGCGATCGCAGATCCACATCCCCGACGGCACCGTGCCGCCGGAACAGATCGACGACTACTGCCGCCGCTATGAAGACGAGATCGAGCGGGCCGGCGGCATCGACGTGCAGCTTCTGGGCATCGGCCGCAACGGGCACATCGGCTTCAACGAGCCGTTCAGCGTCCGCAACAGCCGCACCCGCCTGGCGACGCTCGATCCGGTCACGCGACGCGACGCCGCCAGCGATTTTTTCAGCGAAGAAAACGTGCCGCAGCAGGCGATCACGATGGGGCTGGGAACCATCTTCGACGCTCGCCGCGTGATCCTCATCGCCCTGGGCGAACACAAGGCCGCCATCATCCGGGCCACGGCCGAGGGACCGATGAGCGACCGCGTGCCCGCCAGCTTCTTGCGCGAGCACCCGGCTGCCACCATCCTGGTCGACCAGGCCGCGGCGAGTCAGCTCACCGGCATCGCCACGCCCTGGGTGCTCGGCAACGTCACCTGGACCGATGCGCTCATCAAGCGGGCGGTCCTCTGGCTCTGCGAGCAGGCCAAGAACGCCTTGCTCAAGCTCGACGATAACGACTTTCGCGAACACAATCTGCACCAGTTGCTCCGGCATCACGGTCCGGCGCAGCGCGTGGCTCATCGGGTCTTTCGCTGGATGATGGACACGATCGAGTACCACCCGGGCGGGCGCGACCAGAAACGGATCATCTGCTTCAGCCCCCACCCCGACGACGACGTGATCAGCATGGGAGGCACGCTCATTCGCCTGGTCGAAGACCAGCACGAAGTGCACGTGGCCTACATGACGAGCGGCAACATCGCCGTTTTCGACCACGACGCCCAGCGCGTGGCCGACCTGGTGGTGGAGTTCAATCGCCGCTTCGGCATCGACCAGCAAAAGTCGCTGGAAGTCGAGACGCACGTACAGGAGTCGCTGTCGCGCAAGGCGCCCGGCGACCCCGACACCGAGACCGTGCTGGCCATCAAGGCCCTCATCCGCTGGAGCGAGGCCAAGGCGGGCGCCATCGTCTGCGGCTGCCGCGAGGAGCACCTGCACTTTCTCGACCTGCCGTTTTATCGCACCGGCACGATCGCCAAGAACCCGGTCGGCGCCGACGACGTGCGCATCATCCGCGAACTGATCGAGCGCGTCGCCCCGCAGCAGATTTACGTGGCAGGCGATCTGTCCGATCCGCACGGCACGCACCGCGTCTGCGCAGAAGCGATCCTGCTGGCGCTCAAAGAGATCGAGGCCGCGGGCGGCTCCTTGCCCGAAGTGCTCCTGTATCGGGGCGCCTGGGAGGAGTGGGCGCCGCACGAGATCGAGCTCGCGGTGCCGCTCAGTCCCACCGACCTGCAGCGCAAGAAAAAGGCCATTTTCCGCCACGAATCGCAGAAAGACACGGCCCTCTTTCCGGGGACCGACGCGCGCGAGTTCTGGCAACGCTCGGAAGACCGCAACCGGCACACGGCCGCCTGCTACAACCAGCTCGGCCTGCCGGAGTACTTCGCCATGGAAGGTTTTGTACGGTGGAAGGGTGAGCCGATTTGACGGGACACGGGAGACCGGAATCGGCGCCCTCGGCGTGGCTGACCGCCAGGCGTGAGAGGCTCGCCGTCGGGCTCCTGCTGTTGACCACGTTCGCCCTGGCGGCGGGCTCGGCGGCTCAAAAGTCGGTCACCGTCGACGAATACCAGGCGCTGCCGCACGGGCTGGCGATCTTGACCAGCGGCGACTTGCACCTGGCCACCGGGGTGCCGCTGCTCCCCAGCGTGCTCCCCGCGCTGCCGCTCCTGGGCACCGACGCGAGACTGGACAACTCCGAATTGCCGGGTTACACGAGCTCCTGGCAGTGCGGCAGGCAGTTCGTGATCGACAACGCCTTCGCGCCCGATCCGCAAACCGGCGAGCTTACGCCGTCCGGCCGCTACCACGACTATTTCTTGCTCGGGCGGCTGGTGTCGATCACCGTCCTCCTCCTCGCTTGCGGTTTCTGCTACGGCTACGCACGTAGCCTGTACGGGCGGACCGGAGGGCTGCTATCGCTGCTGGTCGTGTGTCTCTCGCCCAACGTGCTTGCCCACGGCCGGTTAGTGACGCCCGACATCTATCTCACGGCCGCCGTCCTCGGTTCGCTGTGGGCCTTCGACCGTCTGCTGACGGCGCCGAGTTGGCTCAGCAGCTTGTCGCTGGGGCTGGGCCTTGGAGCGGCCGCCCTGTGCAAGCTGACCGGCCTGCTGCTGTTTCTGTTGTTTCCGCTGATCCTTTTTTGCCAGGCGCTTTTCGATCGCGGCCGACCGGATGAGGCGAAGGGCGACGGGCCGTCGCGGCGGCGCTGGCCTTACCTGGCCGTCTCGCTGCTGGTCGGCATTGTCGCGGTCAACGCCGGGTACCTGTTCGACGGCACGCTGACTTCGCTTGGCCAATTCCAGTTCGAGAGCCCGCAGATGCGTCGGCTGGCGGCGTGTTTGCCCGGATTCCTGCCCGTCCCTCTGCCGCGATACTTCTTTCAAGGCATCGACGCGCAACTGGCGGAGTCGGGCTACGCGGCCTATTTGATGGGCGAATTCAACGAAACGGGCTTCTATTCGTACTACCTCGTTGCCTTGCTGGTGAAGACGCCAGTTCCCGTGTTGTTGCTGGGCGGGCTGGCGTGGGCGTGCGGGAGGCCGACGCGGCGCGAGCTGCCGCTGGTCGTCACCGCGGCCGTTCTGTTTCTGTTTTTCTCGCTCTCGCGACACAAGAACATCGGGGTGCGGTACGTCCTGTTCCTGGAACCGATGATGGCCGTATGGATCGGCCGCTTGCTGGCGAATCGGCCTGCTCAGCGGCTCCGATGGGCGATCGCGTTTGCGGGCCTCTGCCTGGCGGGAATCACCCTCACAGCCTGGCCGCACTACCTGCCTTATTTCAACTGGGCCAGCGGCGGACCCGACAACGGTCATCGCTGGCTACTCGATTCGAACCTCGACTGGGGGCAGGATCTGATCGCCTTGCGGCGGTACATGGAACGTGAGCAGATCGAGGAGATCGACCTGGCCCACTTTGGCCGCGTTCCGCCGGCGGCCTACGGAATCAGGCATCGGACGTTGCGGGCCGGCGAAGCGCCGGTTAGTCGGCACGTAGCGATCAGCGCCAATCTGCTCTGGGGGCTGACGTATATCGTCAACGGCGATTTGAACTATTGGCCGGAAGACAGAGATGCGTATGCTGAGTTTCGAAGTCGTCGCCCGAAGGCAATCCTCGGCCACAGCATTTATGTTTTTGAAATGGAAGGTCGCCCCTGAAGTGGCTCCGCTCCGCGGCGGAGCAGGCGATCTGTTTCAGCCGCCGTCCCGCGTCATGGAGTGCCGGGGCTGCCGTAAAATTTTTTTCTGAGGCACATTCGATTCCCCTTGGCCTCCAGAAACTCCGAAATCCAAGTGGCCAAAGTGGATACGAATGACCACCGACAGCACTGCTAGCAAATGACTAAAGTCTAATGGTTTGCTAACACTAGCTGTGCCAAGGCGTTCCGATGCGACTTGGGGCTGCCGATTGACGCCGGAAAGAAAGCCATTAAACTCTGTCCCAACCACATCCTATTGTGGTTGCCGTTCTGGCTCCTACAATATCTTGTGGTCTGCGCAGGGCGTCCTGCGCGCTTCGTATTCCGTGAATCCACGACCAGACCGGTCCGCAAGAATGGCATCCTGACGGGCCGGGAACCTGCCGATATGTTCACTGGTTTGTGTACCTCTGTATATTGGAATGGATGCCCGTTAATGAACAGGGGGGTTTAGCCCATGTCTGATTCAGTTGCTGGTTCCGGCGCCCAATCCGCAGTCCTGCCTCAGTCGGCGGATCGTCCGGCCGCGAAGGCCGGCCGCCGTTTTTCTCGCGGCCTGACCGTTCAGGCGCAGTTCTGTCCGACAGAGGTAGCCGATCCGTTCGACACTGTCGAATGGGAGATCCGCACCGCCGCCATCAAGGGCGAGTCGGGCGAGGTGCTCTTCGAGCAGCATGATTGCGAAGTTCCGTCTTTCTGGAGCCAGCTCGCCACAAACGTCGTTTGCAGCAAATATTTTTATGGCGAGGTCGGTACGCCCCAGCGCGAGAAGAGCGCACGACAGTTGATTCATCGCGTCAGCCGGACGATTGCCGATTGGGGGACGAAGGACGGCTACTTCGCCACGGCCGAAGACGGCGAACGATTTTACCGCGAGCTGACCTGGCTCTGCCTGCATCAGCACGGCGCGTTCAACTCGCCGGTTTGGTTCAACGTGGGTCTTCACCACCTCTACGGCGTCAAGGGAGCGCAGTGCAACTGGCACTGGGACGCCGAGACCAGCACCGTTCGTCAGCCGGAGAACCCGTACGAGTATCCCCAGGGCTCGGCGTGCTTCATCCAGAGCGTCGAAGACAACATGGAAGACATCATGGAGCTGGCCCGCAGCGAAGCCATGCTCTTCAAATTCGGGTCGGGGACGGGAACCGATCTTTCCACGCTCCGCTCGCACCGCGAGAAGCTTTCGGGAGGGGGCAAGCCGTCGGGACCGCTCTCCTTCATGCGTGTCTACGATCAGATCGCGGCGGTGGTGAAAAGCGGCGGCAAGACCCGACGCGCCGCCAAGATGCAGTCTCTCAAGGTTTGGCACCCCGACATCCTGGAATTCATTGAGTGCAAGGCCAAGGAAGAGAAGAAGGCCCGCGTGCTGATTCAAAACGGCTACGAGTCGAACTTCAACGGCGAGGCTTACAGCTCGATTCTGTTCCAGAATGCCAACCTGTCGGTGCGCGTGACCGACGATTTCATGCAGGCGGTGGTCGAAGACAAGCCGTGGACCACGCACTGGGTGACCGATCCCTCGCGTAGCGGTCCCGTCTTCCAGGCCCGCGACCTGATGAACCGGATGGGCGAGTGCGCCCACTACTGCGGCGATCCGGGGGTGCAGTACGACACGACGATCAACCGCTGGCACACCTGCCCGAATTCGGGTCGGATCAACGCCTCCAACCCGTGCTCGGAGTACATGTTCCTCGACGACACGGCCTGCAACCTGGCGAGCATCAACCTGATGAAGTTCTGCCGCGACGACGGCAGCTTCGACGTGGAGCGGTTTCAGGCGGCCTGCCGCATCTTTTTCATCGCCCAGGAAATCCTGGTCGATCACGCCAGCTACCCCACGAAGCCGATCGCCGAGAACAGCCATCGCTTCCGGCCGCTCGGCCTGGGCTACTCAAACCTGGGAAGCCTGATCATGTCGAGCGGCCTGCCGTACGATTCGCCGGCGGCGCTCGGCCTGTGCGGGGCGATGACGGCCCTCTTGCACGGGTCGGGGAACCTGACCAGCGTCGAACTTGCGGCGGCCGTCGGCCCGTTCGACGGCTACGTCGAAAACCGCGAGCCGATGCTCCGCGTCATGCAGATGCACCGCGACGCGGTGGAAAAAATCGATCCGGCCTGCCCCGACTACCTGAAAAAGGCGACCAGGGCCCTGTGGGACGAAGTGCTGGCCAACGGCCGGCAGTACGGCTTCCGCAACGCTCAGGCGACCGTGCTGGCTCCCACCGGAACGATCAGTTTTCTGATGGACTGCGACACGACCGGGATCGAGCCCGACATCGCGCTGGTGAAGTACAAACAGCTCGCGGGCGGCGGCATGCTGAAGATCGTCAACAACACGGTTCCGGCGGCCTTAAAGAAGCTCGGCTACGACCAGCCCGAGATCGAATCGATCCTGGCCTACATCGACCGGGAAGACACGATCGAAGGCGCGGCCGACCTGAAGAGCGAGCACCTGGCCGTCTTTGATTGCGCCTTCCAGCCGCGCAACGGCACGCGCTCGATCCCCTGGAAGGCCCACGTGCGGATGATGGCCGCGGCCCAGCCGTTCCTGTCGGGCGCGATCTCCAAGACGGTGAACATGCCGCGCGACACGACGCCGGAGGAGATCGCCGAGGCCTACCTGGAAGGCTGGCGCCTGGGACTCAAAGCTCTGGCCGTCTATCGCGATGGCTCGAAGGAGAGCCAGCCCCTCTCCACGAGCACCGAGGGAGACAAAGCGGCCGAGAAGGTCAAGGCCGCTCCGCGCCGGGAGCGACTCGCCGACACCCGCAGCTCCGTCACGCACAAGTTCAGCGTGGCCGGGCATGAAGGGTACATCACCGTTGGGCTGTACGAAGACGGCCGGCCGGGCGAGTTGTTCATCACGATGGCCAAGGAGGGGAGCACGATCGGCGGGTTGATGGACTGCTTCGGCACGGCCGTGTCGATGAGCTTGCAGTATGGCGTGCCGTTGGAGGTGTACGTCAACAAGTTCTCCCACACGCGGTTCGAACCGATGGGGCACACCAAGAACCCCGACATCCGCATCGCCAAGAGCATTGTGGACTACATCTTCCGCTGGCTGGGAATCACGTTCTTGCCCGGTTACCGGGAGGCGAGCGTGGGCATGCCGGCGATCGACGTGCAAAGCGGAAAGGAGGGGCCCGCCAAAGAAGGCGGCGAAGAATCACCGGGGGAGGTGAAGCCCGCCGCCATGAAGGCTGGCGGGCAAAGCGCCGGGCTCGGATCGCCCAAATCGACGCCGCCGGCCGGTGAACCGCTCGGCAAGCCCAGCAATGGCATTCACGCCGCGCCGAAGCAATCCAAGAACGGCTCGCACGGCAAGCCGGGCACGAACGGCGCCGGCCTGCTGGAACGTGCCGGGCTCGTTGCCCCCAAATGGGACGCGGGCGAGTTGCTTGCCGGCCCGGCGACCCGCAGCGACCAGTTCGCCAGCTTCCAGACCGACGCGCCGACCTGCGACAATTGCGGCGCGATCACGGTCCGCAACGGCAACTGCTACCTCTGCCACAACTGCGGCAACAGCATGGGGTGCTCATAAAGCAAACTCGGTGGGACTGGCTCGCCCCGCCATACCGACTACGGAGAATGCGGGTTGCTCGTAACGGATTTTCGGGAACGTCCCGCGAGCAACCCGCGTATTTTCTGACTGAGCGAAGCCCGGCAGAACCGGTTCAGAAAACCATTCGTCTCCGCAGAACCCGCCCGAACCGCTGGCGGAGCCAGAGCTTAAAAGCAATCAGCACCCCGCCGACCGCCGCCAGCGTGGGCAGCACGAGCGTCCAGTCGGCTCGCTTGCCGATTTCCGTCGCCAGCGGATTGCCGATCGATTCCCCAAGGGCTTTCGTCAGGTCGACCGTGCCGTCGATGAAGGGCTCCGGGTTGGCCAGAAAGGCGGCCAGGGTTGCCGCGACCGCCAGCGACCCCTTGTTTCGCCAGACGAAGTTCATTCCGCGGTCGCCAAATCGGCCCACCACGCCAAGTAATTCGTCGGTTCGCCCGATCTTGGCTAGGGTGCCGTCTTCGGCCATCATCGCCAGTCGCCGGCCATTCTGCGTAGAAACGGTTTTCAGCGTTCTGGCCGCCGGCTGCCCCATCGTTTCGATGAGCGGTTCCGCGATCTTTCCCTGCCTGATCATGGCTTCGGCCGCGTCGTCGCCGTACCTGGCGTAAAGGGCCAGCCGCCCCTTGTTGCCGGCGACCCAAACGGCTTCGTCGCCGTAACGGGCCAGCAACCGCACCGATTGCAGGCCGTTGTCGCCGGCCTCCTCGATGTATCGCAGCGCCCGGGGGCCGACCTTCTTCACGGCCGTCGCCGCCTCGTCGCCGTATTTCAGTCCCAGCGACTCGATTTTCCGGGTGAGCGTTTGCAAACCCTGTTCCTCGGCCTCCTTGCCGAACTTGCGAATCACGAACTCCGCGGCCTCTTTGGCCGCCTTGCTGGTGATTCCCGCCATGCAAGCAGCCGGTTCGACGGCGGCCAGGCAGATCGCCAGGATGGCGTTGAGCACTACGGCGTTGATCCGCACGCCGTTCGCCGTTCGCACGCGACGCATACCACACCTCATTTCGTCTGCAAAATTGCCAAGAGGGCCGTTTCCCGGACCGCGGCACGCCCGGCCGCGTAAGTGTCCAGCCGGTTGCGAAGGCCCCCCACGCCGTCCGATCCGTCGACGATCAGCCGGTTGACGCCCTCGAGTCTGGCGGAAAGCTGCCTGGCCAGCGTGCCGGACGGATCGGCATACCAGTCCCAGACCCAGGCGACGATCTGGTCGACGATCAGCCCCACGACAACGCCGATGCCGAACGTCGCCCAGCCCGACGCCGCGCCAGTGCCGAGGATGCCGGCCGACACGCCGAGTCGGGCCGCCACCTGCGTCAGGACCTCGCCGGCGATGAGACTCACTACCTGCCCCGCCACGTCGGATCGTAGATCGCCGGCCGCCGCCGACAAAGCGTCGGACAGCGCTTCATCGTATCGGGCGCGCAAAGTCGGTTCGTCAAGCTCGGCCACGACGTAAGTTTCCGGAAAATCGGCGATGTCGGCACGGATCTTAACCAGCATTTCGCTTTCGATGCTGCGAACTTGGGCCAGGTAGCCGGCGACAACCTGCTCGATCAACTCGCCGAGCTGTGTCGGACGGAAAACGTGCTCTTCGAACTGAGAGCGCAGAAACGTCTCGTGTCGCCCGCCGCGGGCGAAGGGAACATGGTCGGCCACCAGCCGCCATTTGCTGCCGAAGCTTAAGGCTCGATCGGCGAAGTCGGGCGTCCCCTTCTTGGCCGTCTCGAAGAAGTCGTCGATCTGTCGCAGGTAATCGACGAGCAACTCTGCCGAGGTCTGCTCGGCCCAGGCGAGATGCGGCCGGATGATTTCTTCAGGCGACGGTACGACTCGGGCCGCCGGCACGCGGGGGATGGCTTCGGCCGGGGGAATTGACCGTTCGCCGACCGGTCGAGGGGCTGCCGGCGGGACGAGAACGCCGACGACGATGCCCAGGATGGACGCGGCAAACAGACGAAATCTCGACTTGCGCCTCACGCTTGGCTCCTCGGCTCTCCGCCAGTTTCATCTTAGCGAAGTTCCCCCCGAAAACATCCCGCCTTAATGTTTAACGGGGAGCCAACGGCGACCGCGGCGACGGGGCAAGCCTGGTTTCGCTGTTTCTTTGGCAGCGCTACCGCCCACGATCCCTCCGTTAGCCGGCAGTCGTTGCCTCCAAAGGCAACGCATAGGGATTTTTCACAGGACGAACGTATTTTCCTTGACAGAGATGTTTCGTTCGTCAAAATAAAGCTGTCGGAGCAATCCGACGAGCCCTGTCCAGGTACCTGCCCCGCCTGCGACAGGGTTTTTTTATTGCCTCGTCGCGACGGCGTTTTTTCGTCGGCTCCGTGTCGAGCATCAGGGTTGGCCCGGATTGTTCACCGGCTCACAACTGACCCACGTTAATTCACGGGCCCATACCAAGCGCGAAGCGTAAGCGAGGTCCACGATACGACTTCCCTCGCTGACGCTGCGGGTTCGTGTCAGCGAGGTCGGCGCGCGTGGGGAACCGCTGAATGGCCCGGGTTAGGGCTTCGCCGCGTCGGCGTCTGCAAACAGCGTCGGTTCGATAAGCTCGGCGGAGCCGTCTCGACTGAGAGCGAGTTGCAGTTCGGCGTCGCCGATTCCCTCGAAAAACTCGACGCGCAACGCGTGCAAACCTTTCTGCCAGCGGTCTCGAGCGGCCGTCCACTGGGTCGGGTGCAGACCGTCATTGTCGATCAGCAGTTCGCCGTCCAGGAACACGCGGCTCCCGTCGTCCGACGCGACGGCCACCGTCCAGACGCCGGTTTCCGGGATCTCCAAATATCCCTCGAGCCCCAGGGCATAGTGGTCGTCGGGAATGCGGGGCACCTGATCGAGCCGCACTTTGGGAATCGTTCCCTGATCGACTGGCGTCTGCTTGCTCAGGTCGGGGCATCGCCTGAAGTCGCCGCGGTAGAGCCGGTACTTCAGGCCAGGTTGTCGGCCCTCAACGGCCAGTCCCGTCCTAAGCGGGTACTCGGCCAGCGTCAACGTGGCCGCCTGAGGCTGTTCGTCTCGCAAATACTTGACGCTCAGGCTTTCGCCGGCCTTTCGACCTACGAGCGCGACGAAAAACTCGACGTCGCTCGTCACCGCGACCTCGCCCAACCCGACAACCACGTCCCCCGGTTTCAACCCCGCCTGGTCGGCCGGGCCGCCGGGAGCGATGCGCTCGATCGTGGCCGTGGCCAGGCCGAGTTCCAGGCCGGTCCAGAAATTCCCGCGCTGTTCCGGCAGCAGCATGTCGCGCAGCCCGCGACGGGCGCGGTCGACGGGGATCGCATAATTGATGTTTTGTTCCTGCAGGATCTTGGCGACAACGACCGCGACTTGCCGTCCCTCGGCGTTGATGATCGGCCCGCCCGAGTTGCCCGGATTGCTGGTCGCGTCAAATTGAATGAAGCGGTCGCGCATGTCGTCGGGGAAACCGCTCATCGTCAACGCCGACATGCCGGGCATCACCTCCACCGAACTGATGATGCCTGACGAAAACACGATGCCGCGCCCGCCTGGGTTACCTCCCACAAGAATCGGCTCGCCGGCGAGAATGTCGTGGCTGCGGCCCAAGGGGAGTGCCACGAGCGGTTGGGGAGCGTCGACCTTGATGATGGCCAGATCTTTGTCCCACATGCGGCCGATGGTGCGAAAGGGCAAGGGCGGTTGATCCCGCACCAGCACGACCCCTCTGCGGTCCTGGACCACATGATCGTTTGTCAGGATGTAGCCGCTGGGATGAATGATCGTGCCGCTGCCCGATCCCCAGTTGTTGTCCTTCCCTTCGCTGAAAACCGCGACCACGCTCGCGCCGACTCGCTCGATGATCTCCACTTGCCTTGTGCGGCGCGGCGAGCCGGCGGGGGGCTGCGCCGAAGCAGACGGCGCCGCGGCAAGGCAAATCAGCAGGAGAAGGCGACAGTATCTCACGGCGTTGTTCCTTGGACCTATGACGGGATGAATGAAGCGCCGACCGCCACAATCTTAGCGGCGCCGGCAAGCTGATTCTGGCTGCTGCCGGAGTATTCGGCAACCGAATAGGTATCGACGCACGGCTCGAAAGAGCCCGTGGAACAAGCTCGCTCCACGGTCAACCGACGGTGTCTTTCGCCGAACCGATCAGGCCTCGGTTTTTCCGCCGATGGGGGTTGGGCGACCTGCTGTCGTGCAGGCGATCAGACGGGCGAAGGCACTCTTCGATTGCTCGAGTAGATCCTGGTAGTCGGAGATCTCGATCTCCTCGCCCATCAGCTCCACGTCGTAATAGCCGTCGTAGCCGGCGCGTGTCAGCGAGTCGATGATCTCCTTCAGCGGCACGTTGCCCTCGCCCAGTCGTGAGCGGTTCTGCTCCAGCCGTGGCGGCGCCTTGCAGTCGCCCAGGTGTACGATGGCGATCTGGTTCGCCAGCGTCGCCAGCCGCTCGACGATTTCCTCCTGCCGGCCGAAATGATACGTGTCGAAGGCGATCTTCAGCCCGGGTCGATCCAGCGATTCGATCAGCCCCAAAGCGTCGTCGATGCTGGTGAGAAAAGTCCACTCGGCGGCACAACCCAGGTGCATCGGCTCGATGGCCAGCGTGACTTGCTGGGCCGCGGCGGCGGGCAAGAGCTCTCGCAAGGCTTCGCTCACCAGTCTGCGGGCGTGGTTGTGGGTGTGTCCCGCGCGGGCGCCGCTGTAGACGACGAGACAATTGGCCTTGAGCTCGGCCGTCAGCCGGATTGCCTCCAGCCCGTCCTCGATACTTTCCCGTAGGTTGCGGCCGTCGCTCCCCGTGAAGCCGCCAGCCCAGAGAACGTTCGACACCTCCAGGCCGCTCTCGGCCAGTAGTTCCACCCCTTTGTCTTCGCCGAAATCGGCGATCTTCTGCCGCCAGACGCCGATCCCCTTGATGCCCGCTGCCGCGTAATGGGCCACGTCCTCTTCAAACGACCAACGGTAGGTCGTCATTTCGTTCATCGAAAGTCGCGCCATCCGTGTGTCCACTCCGTGGGGCGGGTCGTCGGGGGGAGGGACCCAGTATGCAGCGTGCCGCTAGAACTGTAAAGCACCCGCTTCGGGTAGCTCACGCCGCTTTCGGCAGGCGGTCGCAGAAGGCAACGGCGCCGGCCTCCTCCGTGACGCAATCCCGTCTCAACTGCCACATGGCCGCGAGCAACACCAGCACAAACCAGGTAGGAAAGCCCCAGGCCAGCATCAGGTCGCCGAGCGGCTTTCCCGTGATCCCCTTCGCCGTCAGCGGTCCAAGCACGGCGAGCGGGAGCAACCAGCGTTTCCAATCGCAGCGCCCCTCGACCACGGCCCGCGCCAGCAACATGCAAGGTAAAAGGAGTACCACGTAGTGGGCCTTGCTCGACATCGGGCTCAAGAGCAACATCAAACAGACTAATGCAGAGACTTCAACTCCTGCCTGAAGCTCAAACCAGGGCACGGTGGTGCCGGCGAACGATCGCACCTCACGGGTTTTGCCCGGCAAGCCGCATGTCCACCCCGTCGCCAAGAGCAGCGCGCCGCTCAGGCCATAGGTCAGCAGGCGTATCGCGACAATGGTCGAGGCGGGCAACGAAGTCAGTGCTGACGGAATCTGCGCCACAGAGAGTGGAAGGCCCGATTGCACGAAGCGATTCACGAGGCCCGACACGGACTGGTTCAAGATCAGGTCGCTGTCCCAGACGCCGGGGGCGGTTTTCGCGACCTTGATCAAAAACGTGCCGACCCAGTCGCCCAGGTAGGAGCCGCCGTCGGCCCGCGGCCAGAAGAAATCGGGCAGGCGGTTGAGGGCCACCGCTGTGAAGAGCAGCAGGGCGGCCGATCGCCATCTGCCGCGCCACACCAAGTAGGGGGCAAAGAGGAGGGGCGTGCACTTCATGGCCGCCGCCGTTCCCAGCGCCAGTCCCGCCAGGTTATCGCAACCGCGCGACAAGGCCAGGCAGCCGGCAAAAAGAACGGCGGTAATCACGACATCGAATTGCTGGTTTTCCAACGGGGCCACCAGAAACCGGCTGGCGAGCAGCAACCCAAGCCAATAAACGTGACTCCACGGCCGGACCAGGCGACCGAGCGGCGGGCCGCCCGTCAGCCGCCACGCGCAGGTGACGACGGCGATCATGGCCGCTACATTAGCTAGGTACCAGCCGCCCAGCGACCAGCGAAACGGCAACTGGGCCAACGGTACGGCCAGCATGGCCATCGCGGGCGGATAGGCGTATGTGTTGGCCTCGTAGGGGCGGTGGATGATTTGCCGCGCTTGCAGCCGGTAGGCGGCGCGCAGAAAGCAGCGCCGCCATTCCCCCTCCTCCCCTTTGCGCATGAACGGCCAGAACATCGCCAGGAAGAACGCCACGGCCGCCAAGAGCGGGGTGCGATCGCGGCACCAGGCCAGCCAACTCCCCGGTGATCGCGGGCCGTCCGTCGATCGGAGTTGGGAAGCTGAGACCGTAAAATGACGCATCGCGACCCTCCTTGGCGCTGTAAGGTCAAGGAGCATAACGAGAATCGAAGCTTCGGATCAAGAGCGTGCCGGGGATTTCGCGATGAGTGAACCTCAGCTCCGGCTAGAAAACCTTTCGGTCGCCTATCCGCAGACCGGCACGGTCCTCTCGGCGGTCTCACTGGCCGTCCGCAGGGGCGAGTTTGTCGTTTTGCTAGGCCGGTCGGGGGCCGGGAAGTCGTCGCTGTTGCGGGCGGTTAACTACCTGGTCCGGCCCCGGTCCGGATCGATCGTCGTGGAAGGGATCGGAGCCCTGGGAAGCCGGCATTCGCTGAGAGCCCACCGGCGCAATACGGGCATGGTTTTTCAACAGCACCAACTCGTGCTGCGATTGTCGGCGCTCGACAACGTGCTGCTGGGATGTGTCGGCCGCTATTCACGATGGCGCAGTTTCGGTCCGATGCGCCGCGAAGACGTGGCGCTGGCGTTTAGCTGTCTCAAGCGAGTCGGGCTTGCCGAGCAGGTCCTGAGGCGTGCGGACGAACTGAGCGGAGGCCAACGGCAAAGGGTAGGCATCGCCCGCGCCCTGGCCCAGCGACCGGCGCTGTTGCTGGTCGACGAACCGGTGGCCAGTCTCGATCCGCAGACGGCCGACACGATCATGGGGCTGTTGCACGAGATCTGCCGGACGCATCGTCTTACGGCCCTGGTGAGCCTGCACCAGCTCGACCTTGCGCGTCGTTACGCAGACCGCATCGTTGGCCTTGCGGGAGGACACGTCGTCTTCGACGGCAGGCCGTCGGAATTGGAGGAAGACGACTTGGTGCGGATCTACGGCGGCGCGATTGCGGCCGACAACGGTCTCTCTAAGGCGGAATCTGCTGAGGACGCCGTCGCAGGAATTCCGCGCGGCCTTGGACAAACGATATTGGTGGAAGATGACTAAGCATCCATTTCGTAATCTGGCCACGCTGATCGCGATCGCGCTCGCCGCCGGATGCGGCAAGCAGGCTCCCGTGGCAGCGGGGGGACGAAACCCCGACGTGTTGAAGGTGGCGCTGCTCCCCGACGAGTCGCCCGCCACGGTGATCAAGGACAACGACGCTCTCAAGCAATACCTGGCGAAAAAGCTGGAGAAGCCGGTGGAACTGGTCGTCACGACCGATTACTCGTCGATGATCGAGGCGGTGCGGCACGGGCGGATCGACATCGCCTACTTCGGTCCTCTGTCTTACTGTCTGGCGAAGAGCAAATGCGACATCGAGCCTTTTGCGGCCAAGCTGCAA
Source organism: Pirellulales bacterium (assembly GCA_035550375.1). GTDB lineage: Bacteria > Planctomycetota > Planctomycetia > Pirellulales > JAICIG01 > DASSFG01. The sequence goes on from DASZPH010000072.1 coordinate 143,089, forward strand.
CACGGCGCCACGACCTACCAGTCGGTGGTGGTGGCCAACGCGGAGGCCGGACTCGAAACGCTGGCCGACATCAAGGGCCGGCAGATGGCCTACGGCGATACGGCCTCCACCTCGAGCCACCTGATTCCCAAGTCGATGCTCATGGCCGAAGGGCTCTCGGCCGGACGCGATTACGAAGAAGTATTCGTCGGCAACCACGACGCGGTGCTGATGAACGTCGCGCGGGGCAACGCCCAGGCGGGCGGCTTGAGCAAGCCGATCTTCGAGTCGCTTGTGGAACGGCGCTTCGTGGAACCAGAACAGATCAAGGTGATCGCCGAGTCCAAGTCGTTTCCGCAATATCCCTGGGCCATGCAGGGCGACCTGGCGGCCGATTTGAAGCAGCGAATCAAGCAAGCGTTTTACGAACTGCACGATCCCGCCGTGCTCGAACCGCTCAAGGCCGAGGGTTTTGCGCCGGTCGAGGACGACGACTACGATTCGATCCGCGAACTGGCGAAGCTGCTGGACCTGGATCTGACGAAGCCGCTATGACGGGCACCGAAGAACTGGTTTGCCGGCACTACCGAGGGCGATTCCTGCGCACGGCGTGCATCAGCGCGGTGGTGGCCCTCGTGCTGGCCGGCTCGGCCTGGCACTCCGGGCTTTTCGACTTCAGCCGCCTCGCGGATGGGCTGCCGAGCACCATGATCCTGCTGGGCGAGATGTGGCCCCCCGATTTCAGCCACGCGCGAAGCTGGCTCAAACCGCTGGCCGATACGCTCACCATGAGCGTCTCCGGCACGCTCTTGGCCGTGGCCATCTCCTTTCCGCTGGCGCTGCTGGCGGCTCGCAACACAACGCCCCATCCGGCGGCCTATTTTGTCGCGCGCGGGTTGCTGAACTTCTTCCGCGCCGTGCCGGAACTGATCATGGGGATCGTGCTCGTGGCGGCCGTCGGGTTCGGCGTCTTGCCGGGGGTGCTGGCATTGGGACTGCATTCCGTGGGCATGGTGGGAAAGTTCTACGCCGAAGCGCTGGAACAGGTCGACCCAGGGCCGGTCGAGGCGGTGCGGGCCGTCGGCGCCGGCCCCCTTCAGGTGATCTGGTACGGCATGCTCCCGCAGATCATGCCACTGCTAGCCGGCGTTACCATCTACCGCTGGGAATATCATTTTCGGGCCTCGACCGTCATGGGGATGGTCGGAGCCGGGGGAATCGGTTTTGAGCTCCACGGGGCGCTGCGAATCATGCGGTATCGCGAGGTCTCCGCCCTGCTGGTGGTGATCCTGGTGATGGTCGTGCTCATCGACGCTCTCAGCAGCGTCTTGCGGCAGCGCCTGAAATGAGCCCGCATTGCGCACCAAGCCCCACACCAACCCGAAGCGTCAGCGAGGGCGAAGGACCGACTTACCCTCGCTGACGCTCTGACGCTTCGGGTTAGTGCCAGGCGCGCTGTCGCGCAGGTGCGGGTCGCAGTGCACAATGCGGATTAGCGATTGTTCGTCTTTGTTCCGAAATGCTTGTCGGCGAAATCCCAGAACGCCTGCCAGTCTTCCAGCGCCATGGAGTGCTTGCCGGGGCGAATGAAATAGCCGAGCCGCTCGCCGACCAGCTTTTGAGAGTCGGGCATGCTTTGAGCGCCGCCAAGTCCCTCGACACCCAGCAAGCGATAGACCGGGTCGGCCGCCTTGAGCACGTCGAACTGGCCGGCCGGGTTGGCCCACTCGTCTTCCACGGCGTTGGCAAACAGTACAGGCCGGGGGGCGACGAGCGCCACGAGCGAATGCTGATCGAAGGGAAGCCGCTCGACTTGCTCGTTGAACTCCTTGAAAGTCGCGCAGAACCAATGGGGAAAGCGATCGTTGATCTGCTTCACGGATTCTCCCACTCTTCCGCGGCTGGGGGCCGTGCCGCCGCAGCCCGCCTGCAAGGGGATGGCCATCGCGATGCGCTCGTCCATCGCGGCGGCCAGGAGGGCCGTCTTTCCCAGCCGCGAGTGCCCCACCACCGCGATCCGCTTGGGATCGACGTCGGGGTCGGTGACCAGGTAGTCGACGGCCCGGCTGATTCCCCAAGCCCAGGCCGCGATCGTGCCCCACTCGTGCGGACGCGGTTGTGTCTGCCCCGGCTCGTAGTAGTGAGGGTGAACGCCGTCGGTGAAATCGGGTTTGTCGGGATCGACGTCGCCGCAATAGAAAGTCGCCACCGCGTAGCCCCGATCGATCGAGGCTTCCAGGTTCCAGACCTTGATCTCCGTGCCCCGACCGTCGGCGGTGGCGCGGTGGTCGACGGCGCCCGGCGTGCGATCGGGTACCCAGCCGGTGGGCAGCGTCACGCTGGGGTCGTCGACCAGCGTGTGGTTACCGTTGAAGTTCGTCCCCACGAAGACCGCCGGCGGGCGGGCCGGCCGGTTGGGCACGACGACCAGCAGACGAATCTCTGGCGTTCCCGGCGGTCCGAAGGAGAGGGTCACTTCTTTCTTGGTTGCCTTGCCCCCGAAGTAGCCGGCGTCCGTGCGCTCAACTTTGGCGCGGAGGTTCTTCGGTGCCTCGGGCGCGCGGCCATACATGTAGAACTCGAAGAGCGCCTTCAGCTCCGGTCGCCGCTTCTGCCACCAGTCATCGGGAGTTGCCACGCGCTGGCCGCTGAACATCATCAGCGGGTCGGGCAATTCACGGCGCTTGGGCAGTTCGCCGACGGGCGGAAACTCCTCGGCGGCAACGAGCAAAGGTGAAGCGAGCACGCCAGACAGAAAGAGTACGGTGCGCAACATGGGTGTTGGTCGATCGCAGCTCGATGAAGGAGGAGAACTGAGATTCTTGCCAGCGATGACAGCGGCGTCAATTATCTCGTCGTGTCGAGACGAGGCCCCGCGGTTCCATCGCCTATCGTCATGCCTATCGGCTGCCGCTTTTGCGGCTGGCGCGTATCCCCACCAGACCCGCGACGAGAACCGCCAGGTAGAACTGGCCGAGCACGGCCTCCAGCATCGCCAGCGTGCGGGTGAGGGCCGTCACCGGCACCACGTCGCCGTAACCGGCCGTCGTGAGGGTGACAAAACTGAAGTAGATCAGCGTCGAGCGCCGGTGCAGCGGGTCGACGAGCTCAGCCGCCAGGCTGCCGGCCGCCTGAAACGAGTGGGGCTGGAGCGTCTCGATGATGGCGTAGAGCGCTCCGATTCCCAGGCCGAGAAAGAGATACGCGCAGACGGCTCCCGCGACGTTGTCGGCGGTCACTTCGTAGGTGATCAGATGCCGCATCACCATGACCGCGACGATGCCAAAGAAAACCGCCGCCACTCCGAAGATCGGAACCTCAAGCGCCTCAGCCACCGGGGCCGGAAGCAGATGTCGAGCCCAAATCGCGGGCAAGATGGGAAGCCCCAGACCAAGCCCCACGAATCGCTGCCAGCGGACGTCGGAGATGGCGAAAATGGTGATGATCAGGACAAGCGACCAGATGCTGGTGTAGCAGAGTCGGGCCAGAGTGTTATGGCCCATCAGAGGCTGCGAAGCGAGCAGCGCCAGCAAGGCAACCAGCAGGAGCCGAAACTTCCAGGCGTACTGCCAGCTCATCCGTTCTGGTTGATTTGCTCGATGGCCTGCTTGGCCGCCGCGCTGACGTTCGGATCGGCATCCTCGGCCGCCTTCTTCAAATCGGCCAGGGCCGATTTCGCCGCCGACCCCAGCTCACCCAGCGTGGCCGCCGATTCCGCCCGAACGAGCGGTCGTTCGTCCGATAGGCCCTTGATCAGCGCGGGTACCGCGGCTGCCGCCAGCTTCGGATCTTTGGGGTTGATCCGCACCAGCGCCCAGGTCGCCGCGAAGCGGGCGAAGTCGTCGGTGCCGGTGAGCATCTTTCGCAGCTCCGGCTCCGCCTCCTTCGCCCCGGGACCAATCTTGCCCAGGGCGTAAATCGCGCTGTTGCGCACGTGATCGTCGTCGCTGGCCAGTGACTTGGTTAATTCAGGCACCGCCGGGGCGGCGTCGGCGCCGAACATGCCAAGCACAAACTGCAGTTCGCGGCGGTATTCGCCTTCGGCATCCTTCAACGCCTCGGCCAAGGCGGGGGCGGCGTCTTTGGCCGGGGGCCCGATCTTGGCCAGCACGCGCACGGCGTAGAGCTGCAGGTCTTTGTTCTTCAAACCGTTTTTCACCACCCGCGGCACAATCGCCGGTCCCAGCGAAGCCAAGGCGTCGACCGCGTTGCCGATCACGGACGGATCGTTGTCTTGAACGGCCTTCATCAGCACGGGGGCGACGGCCTCCGGCGAGGGCTTGATCTCGGCCAAGGCGCGAGCCGCGGCACGGCGCACTTCCACTTTGTCGGACGTCAGTCCGCCCAGGATCAATTTCGTTGCCTTGTCTTGCGTGGGTTGGTCGTCTTTCGCCACTCGGGCCAGCGCCCAGGCGGCCACGATCTGCAAGAAGGCGTCTTCGCTCTCGATCGCCTTGGCAAGCGCCGCGCGGGACGGCTTGTCGCCCGCGCCGATCTGACCCAACGCAAAGGCCGCCGCGTAGCGCACGCCTTCGGTCTTATCGCCTTGCAGGGCTTTGACGATCACGGGGACGGCCGATTTGGCGTCGGCACCAATGTTGCCCAGGGCGACGAGGGCCTGCAAACGCACTTGCGGCTCCTCGCGCTGTTGCAGCTTTGCAAGCTGCGGCACGGCCGCCTTGGCCGCCGGTCCGATGTCGGCCAACGCCAGGCAGGCCCAGTAGCAGCCCTCTTTGTCGTCCAGGCACTCGCTCAGAAAGGGAACCGCTTCCTCGCCCGCCTCGGCCATCGTCGCCAGCGCCGCCGCCGCGTCGTCCGGCGAGGCGCCCTTGAGCATTTTGACCATCTTGGGCATGACCACGTCGTGCGGCAGATGCAAGTTTCGCAAAGCCCGCATGGCGGCTCGGCGAACCAGGGCGTCTTGATCGCCCGCGGCAGCGAACAGTCCGTTGACGGCGTCCGCACGCTTGTCGGCGATTTGGCCGAGCGCGTGGGCGGCATGGCCGCGGACGGCGGCATCCTTGTCCTTCAGCGCCTTGACCAACGCGGGGACGGCCGATTTGGCCTTGCTGCCCATTTCGGCCAGGCCGTCGGCTGCTTGGGCACGTTCTTCCGCACTATCGCTCGTGAGTTGCTTGGCCAGCGAGGCGGCATCTTCGGCGGCCCGCAGCGCCGTCGTTGTGAGAATGCCGGCCAGCGCAAAGATAAAGCTGTTGAAAACGTGTCGCGTCATCGATTTCCTCACTTCACAGTTGTTGAGCCGCGTAGGTGAGGCTCTCGACGAATTTCTTGGCCTGGATGTAATCGTTCGGGTTGTAGTCCTTCAGCCGCGACTTCAACTCGGCCAGGCATTCGGCTCCGGCCTCGCGAAGCTGGTTGTAAGACTCGTAGGTGAACGTCTGCGGATTCGCCACGGCCTCATGAAAGAATGCCTGGGCTGATTCGCGATACGAGTCAAACGGTTCGTCTCGCAGCACGACCGGCCAGGTGATCTTGCCGGTGACGGGATCGAGTTGGGTGGCGGTCAGCGACTTCGGCAACCCCTGCTGGGCCAGCCGATAAAGCTGCTCGGAGGTGGGGGGCGGCCTGCGTAGCGAGGCCTGGTACGACTGGAGCATCCGCTGGCGATCGATGTAGCCCTGGGTGGCCTTCATCTGATTGTCGATGTATTTGGAGCGGGCGTCTTCCACGTTGCTTGCCGCCATCGAGCCCATGAGGGTGGCCATGCCGGTCGCACGCACCATGTCGGCCATGCCGATCGCAAACCCCTCCCCGGCCGTCGAGGCGTAGCCGCCGTAGAAACCAGGCCAACCGTATTGGCCCCAAGCCGACGAGCCGCGGCAGGCGAGCATCATGAGGGTCAATAAGAATAGAGTGGCCAATCGCATGGTCGTCTCGTGCAAAGAAAAGAAAGGAACCCTGGCGGCACCTGACCGCGGTCACCGAAGAGCAACGGCACCGCGACCGCCGCGGCCTAAAAAATGGCAAGTCTCATTATTGTCGCCGCGCAGGCCGGGTCAAGCATTTTGTGATAAAAGACGACTAATGAGCTTGACCGGAGAACAAGCCGACCGGCATCGAGCTTCCTCGGTGGAGAAGGCCGAGGCTAATGCACTCGCTGGCCCGGCTTTGCCCCGGCATCGGGCCGCAAGAGGAAGATCTCCTCGCCGCCCGACCCGCTGGCGACGACCATCCCTTCGCTCGTGCCGAACTGCATCTGGCGCGGGGCGAGATTGGCCACGCACACGACGAGTTGGCCGACCAGGTCCTGGGGCTTGTAGGCGCTTTTGATGCCGGCAAAAACGTTGCGGCGCTCTTCCCCACCCAGGCTCAACGTCAGTCGAAGCAGCTTCTTCGATTTAGGAACCTCTTCGGCCGCCAGCACCCTGGCGATTCGCAGGTCGACTTTGGCGAACTCGTCGTAGGTGATCTGCTCCACGAGCGGCTCGGCCTGCAGGGGCTCGGGGCCATCGACGGGTTGAGCGGCAGCGGCGCCGCCGGCGGGGGCTTCTTCTTTACTATCGTCAATCATGGCTTGCACCTGTTTGGTTTCCACGCGTTGCATCATGTGCTCAAATTCGCTCACCGGCGTGCCGACGAGCGGCTGCTGGGCCTCGTCCCAGCGCTCGATCGGCCGGTTGAGCAGCTTGCCCGTCTGCTCCGCCAGCCGCGGCAAGACCGGCGCGAGGTACACAACCAACTGCCGAAACAGATTCAACGACACCGTGCAGACCTGCTGAAGCTGGTCGGCCTTGGCCGGCTCTTTCTTCAAGCTCCAGGGGGCGGTGTCGTCGACGTATTTGTTTGCTCGGTCGGCCAGCAGCATGATCTGCCGCATGGCCCGGTTGTAATCGCAGGCGTCGTAGCTGGCCGCGATCTCGGCTCCTTCCCGGGCAGCCTGCTGGAACAGACCGCCATCGTCGGGGTAGCCCTTAGCCAAACCCGTTTCGCGCACGAAGCGGGCCGTGCGGCTGGCGAGGTTCACCACTTTGCCGACGAGATCCCCGTTCACCTTGGCCACGAACTCTTCCAGGTTCAGGTCGAGGTCGTCCAGCTTTGGCACGAGCTTGGTGGCGTAGTAGTAGCGGAGGTAGGACGGGTCGAGATGTTTTAAATAGGTCGCCGCCCGGACGAACGTCCCCTTGCTCTTCGACATCTTCTCGCCCCCCACGGTCAAGAAGCCGTGGATGTGCACCCGCCGCGGCAGACTGAACCCCGACGCCTGGAGCATCACGGGCCAGAAGAGCGTATGGAAATACGTAATGTCCTTGCCGATGAAGTGGTGAATTTCGGTTTCGTCGCTTCGCCACCAGGAGTCGAAGTTCTCACCTTGCTTCTCGCACCACTGTTTGCTCGAGGCGATGTAGCCGATCGGCGCATCGAACCAGACGTACCAGTAGTTGCCCGGTGCGTCCGGGATTTCGAAGCCAAAATAGGGGGCGGGGCGTGAAATGTCCCAGTCGCGCAGCGGCTCGGAGAGGAACGCCCCGGCGAGCCAGTTGGCCACGTCCTGCTGCAGGTGATCCCCGGTCTGCGTCCACTCATCGAGAAACTCGTGCCGCTGTTCGGTGCCGATAAACAGGTGCATGGCCGAGCGAAGTTCCGGTTTCGCGCCGCTGTGAACGCTCACCGGATCGATCAGGTCGGTCGGACTATACGTGCTGCCGCACTTGTCGCAGCTATCGCCGTACTGGTCGGGCGATTTGCATACAGGGCACGTTCCTTTTACGAAACGGTCGGCCAGAAACGTTTTGGCCACGGGATCGTAGAGCTGCGTCACCTCGCGCTCGAAGACAAGCCCCGCTTTGCGCAAGCCGGCCCAAACCTCGCCGCACAGCTCGCGGTTTTCCCTGCTGTGGGTGCTGCCATAGTTGTCGAACACGATGTTGAAACCGGCGAAGTCGCGCTCATGGGCCGCCTTCATGTCGGCGATCAACGCTTCTTCACTGCGACCTTCCTGCCGGGCCCGAATCATGATGGCCGTACCGTGCGTATCGTCGGCGCAGATGTAGACACAACGGTGCCCCATCAACTTCTCAAAGCGCACCCAGATGTCGGTCTGGATGTACTCCACCAGATGGCCGATGTGGATATGGCCGTTGGCGTACGGGAGGGCGCTGGTGACCAGGATTCGACGCATGCAGGCTCCGGGATGAACGTCGGACACGTCGCGAGAGCGTGGGGTTCGCTACGAGCCGAGGACCGCGAGCCCACGATTATGGCGTAAGGAGGGCGATTTGCGTAGGGCAGACCCGCGTTGGCCGGTCAGGCGAGCGCCGGTAAAATGAAGGAAAATCCCGCACGACGCTTATGCTTCTTTACTACGACCGAGCGTTCCTCGACCATCAGACCGGCTCGCACCCCGAACGGCCGCTCAGGCTGATCAAGGTGATGGACCAGCTCGAGCACGCCGCCCTGGTGGCCCGCTGCACGCGCCCCGCATGGCAGCCGGTGTCGATGGAGCGGCTGGCACGTGTGCACGATCTGCAATACGCCGAGGCCGTGGCCGAGTTCGCCCGACGTGGCGGGGGCCAGATTGAGTCCGACACCATCGTCAGCCCGGCGTCGTATGACGTCGCGCTGCTGGCGGCGGGGGCCGTCTGCGACGCCGTCGAGCGGGTCGTGCGGGGCGAAGACCAGCACGCGCTCTGCCTGGTTCGGCCTCCCGGCCACCACGCCCTGCAAGCCGAGGTCATGGGATTCTGCCTGTTCAACAACGTGGCGATCGGGGCCAGGACCGCAACCGGCGAACTAGGGCTCGACCGCGTGCTGGTGGTCGACTGGGACGTCCACCACGGCAACGGCACCCAGGACACCTTCTGGCGTGACGAGCGAGTCGGCTTTTATTCCATCCACCGCTGGCCCTTCTATCCGGGAAGCGGGCGAGAAAGCGAGACGGGCGGCGGACCGGGGCTGGGCGCGACCGTCAACGTGCCGATCGAGTTCGGCACGTCGCGTCGAGACTACCTCGACCGCTTCCGCTCGTCGCTGGAGGCGTTTGCCTCGCACGTCAAGCCGCAACTGGTGCTCATCAGCGCCGGCTTCGACAGCCACCGCACCGATCCGGTCGGCTCGCTGGGCCTGGAAAGCGACGATTTTGAGACGCTCACCAACATCGTTCTCGACGTGGCGAATGCCTTCGCGGGCGGCAAGGTCGTCAGCGTGCTGGAAGGCGGATACAATCCGCAAGCCCTCGCGGAGTCGGTCGAGCTACACTTGAATAAGCTGCTCGAGCCCCAACCAAAGCCCTGAGACTCGTGTGTGCATGAACGCTTCCGAACGCGACAACCTGCTGGCCGACGTCGACGCCTTCTGTGAAGAACTGCGGCCGATCGAAGAGCTTTGCTACGTCGAGCACAGGCAAAACGAAGAGACGGTCGAGCTCGCCAGGAAGCACAACATCCTGGCCATGCCGGTGCCCGCCGAGTACGGCGGCCGCGGCGCCGACGCGGTGACCTATTCGCGAGCGCTGGCGCGCATCGGCCGCGAAGGGACCGGGGTGCGCACTTTTTTCTCCGGGCACACGTCGATCGGAGAGTATCCGATCCTGCGCTTCGGCAATCACGAGCAGAAGTCGCGGTACCTTCCGCGGGCGGCGGCGGCAGACTGCATTCTGGCGTTCGGGCTGACCGAGCCCGACGCCGGCTCCAATCCGCTGGAAATGACAAGCACCTACCGCCGAGACGGCAAGGGCTTTCTGCTCAGCGGCGTCAAGTATCTGATCTCGAACGGGGCGATCGCCGACGCAGTGATCGTGTTCGCCTATCCCGAAGGCGCCGAGGGGCGCGACAAGCGGATGAGCGCGTTCATCGTCGACACTGCGGGCGACACCTTCGAGACCGAAGATTTGCCAGCCAAGCTCGGCATGTTTACCGCCAACACGGGCATGTTTCAGATGACCGACCATCCGGTGCCGGCCGAAAACCTGCTCGGTGAGGAAGGAAACGGCTTTCGCATCGCGATGGCCACCCTCGTTTCGGGACGCCTGAGCGTGGCGGCCGGCTGCGTGGGGGTGATCGAAGACTGTCTGGTCGAGGCGATCGACTACGCCAAATCACGGCACCAGCATGGCAAGCCGATCGGCAAACACCAGCTTGTGCAGGAGCACATTGCGGCGATCGAAATGCATCGGGCGGCAAGCGAGGCGATGGTCGAACGTGCCGCGCGGGCCAAGCAGGCCAGTGACGAGGCCCCCGGCAACGGAGACCTGTACCGGCAGGCCGACATCTACGTGGCCCAGTCCAAGCTTTTCGCCAGCAACGCCGCCTGGGACGCCGCCGATCGCGCCGTGCAGGTCTTTGGCGGCCGCGGCTTTTCCGAGCTCTATCGCGTCGGCCGGCACCTGCAAGACGTGCGCGTCTGCCGGATCTATGAAGGAACCGACGAGATCTTGAAGCTGAAACTCGCCTCGTCGCTGCTGGGTAAGGAGTTTGAGGCGTTCAAATAAGAGGCTAAGGGTTCCGGAGGTATTGTGCCCCAGCCCAGTCGGGGTAAATTCGCAGTCGCCGCCCCGCGAGCACGTCTTCGATCATTTTTAACAGGTCGTCGCCGCCGTTCTGGTAGACGGCCTCGCCGAGTTGCCGTAGCCGATCGCGGTCGAGGCGGTCGCGATGCCGCTTGACCATCTGAAGGAAATCCGATGCGTCCAGGTGTTGCTTCTCCTCGGGACGATTGCGAGAAACCAACGCCCGAAACTTCGAGGCGATGGCCATTTCAAGGGTCGGCACACGATGGCCCAACTCCGTCTGCACGGCGTTGTCGAACGAGTGTTGGTACAAATCAACGGGCCGCATCACGTCGATGACCGGCTCGCCGTTGGCGGGATCGAGGAAGCGAGTAACCGCTTCATGTTCGTCAACCACCAGTTCGGGAAACCTACGGCCGAGGGCCCGGACCGCCTTTTTGTGATGACTTTCGCACCACCAGATCGACGTCGCGCGTTGCCCGCGCCTGCCCGACCCAACCGCCGATGCCGTGGGCGCCCATGAGTACGAATTGCACGCCGGCTTGATCGAGCGCCGCGATCACGTCAGATGGGTCGATCATCGTGCCCGCCTGGGGATACATCCTGGCAAAAGACCGGCAGAGGGACCGCGTCGTCGCCAGCGCGGCCGCGTGGTCGGTTTCTTCCCGGATCTCGATCGGCGGATCGTAAACTGGCGCCGGTTCGGACGGCGCCGGATGGCGCAGTGGCTCCATGGTCAGCTCCTTCGAATTCTACCACGGAATGAGCTCGCAACGTCGGGCCAAAACCTCATTCCCCTAATCTCTTCCGCACCTGTTGCCAGGCCTCGCGGATGACCTGGTCGGCGGCTCCCTTCACGAGGCCGCCGGGAACCGTCGCCATCAGGCCGCCCATGCGTTCGACGCGCGCACGCCATATCATGCGCGACCCGCTCCCTTCGGGCTCAATCGTCAGCGAGGAGGCCACCCGCATCGATGCGCCGATCCCTTCCGCGGCGATGTGCATCGTGGCGGACCGCGGCGGGACGACGTCCGAGAGCGTGATGGTCAGCCGCATCGTGGCGCGCAAAAAAGAAAACTTCGGCTTGACCACGCACTTGAGCGTCTGCGGATCCGGCTGCTCGGACGAAACCAGGTCGGGTATCGTGGCCGCCAGCGTGGCGAGGTCGGTCACGACGGAAAACAATCGTTCGGGCGATGCGGAGAAAACTTCTTCGCCGCCAAATTCAAGCTGAGTTGCTGCCATAGGAGCATTGTATCAACGAGGTGCCTCGCTGGCTGGCTAAAGTAGCCCCGGCGCTCCGTGGTCGCCTGGGCTAATTGGTGGTGCGGGAAGCGACCTTCTCCGCCGCGGAGCGGCGGAGTGCTGTGGAATTGTCTCAGGCTCGGAGTTGGGCCAGGTGCGGCTTGTCGAGGAGCTGGAATGGGGTGGCCAGCTCGCGCCACGCTTCTCCCCGCTCGACGATCAGCCGGTCCTGGACCGGGCCAAGCCGTCTGTCCGCCAGTTTCAGGTAGCTCACCCGACCGGGTTCCAGCCCGATGACGCGCGCGCACGTGGCGTCGACGGCCGTCAGATTCGCGCCGACGGCGATCAGCCCCAGGGGCTTTGGCGTGCCCATGATCGGGCCGTCCCCCTCCATGCACAGGATGCCGTCGACGATGGCGATGGTCTTGGCCAGCGAAGCGTTGATGTCGCAGACCGTTTCCGGAATGCCCGCGTGGTGCAGGACATTCTTGGGCCAGCCGTATTGAATGCCCGGCAGAACGCCGTACATGTTCTTCAGCGACGCGGTCATGCCGACCCAATGATGCGTCTTGAGCTTGGGCATCGAGACAACGAGGTCGGCCTCGGCGACGCTGCGGGGAAAATAGAATCCGGACAACTTCGATGTGCGTCCGAGGTTTTTGGTCCAGACCGATTCTTCGTAGTTCAGATCACGAAAGTCCAGGTCGGCCGAGTCGAGCCCTTCGGCCAGCCCCGACTCGACCAGGGCCAACTCGGTGTCGCGCAGGTGCCCCGGCGCTTCTCCCACGACGACTTCAGCGCCCCAACGGCGGAACACCTCGGCCGCGGCCACGATCATCGCCGGATGGGTCGTCACGTGCGGCGACAGCCGGCTTGGCTCGACGAGGTTTGGTTTGAGCAGCACCTTGCGTCCGCGAAGCGAATCCGGGACGACGCCGGTCGCGATCAGGCCGTCGGCGATCGTCTGCTCGAGCGGCCCGTCGTATCGCTGGCCGCGGGCCAGGAAGACGGGCGCGGGCCTGGCGAACCATTCCCGTATCCACGGCGTCGCCACGACGGCCGCCGCGGCCGCGCCGACTCCCGCGATGAGCGTGCGGCGTCCGATCTTCGGGCAATCGCCCGTCTTCGTATAGTGTGCGGCCGAGTCGGGGCTCAAATCGATCGACAAGTTTCACCTCGTTCCGATCTGGCGATTTCCGCGATCAGCGGACACCGTTTTGCCGCCGCCAAGGCGAGCAGCGATTTGCGTAGGGGTGACCGCTGATACGGTCTCGTTTGCCGGGCGGCGGCGGCGAGCCAGCGGTCCGCAGCGGCCGGCCGACGGCCGTGCGCCGCCAACCCCATCACGCCGTAGGCCAGCGAAACAGCCGCCGGAGTTTTTGCCGCGGCATGTTCCAGGTAGCCCAAGCTGCGTTCGATGCGTCCGGCCGCGTCCGGCTCGCCCGCCAGGGCAAGCATCGCCAGGCCGGTGGGCTCGACGTGCGGCCGCAGCACCTGACCGAGCACGGTCGTGTTGCCGTAGTTGCATCCGCCGTCGGGCAGGAGCCGGTCGACGAGCATCTCCACGGCCTCGCGACAGCGCGGATGCCGGGCGCGGCCCGTCGCTTTCAGGGCCAGCACGTTGATCGCCGTCGGTTCGATCCACGGATGCGTGCCGTCAACCCAAGGCCACCCGTCCAGTCGCGGATTGTGCCCCATGTCGCTCAGCGTCGGGAACGTTCGTCCGTGCTGCGACAGGATCCATTCCACGGCGCTCTCGACGTGATCTCGGTGCGCCGTATCCCGCGAGCCTGCTTCGAGCGCGGTCCAGGCCAGCACGGCCCAACCGGTCGGCCAACAAGGTGTGGGGCGGTCCAGCAGGATGCCGACGCTGCCGTCCGCCGCCTGCAGTTCACCCAGCCGTCGCCCGGCCCGAGCGGCCGCGTCGAGCTGGCCGTGGGCGCAAAGTGCCAGCGCTGCGATGGCGGTCGGCTCGGGGGCAGCCAAGCCGCCCGGCTCGTAGGACCAATGGGCGTCATCGGTCAGGTCTGCAACGAACGTATCGATCCAGCTAGCCATTTCGCGCGCACCGGTGCCCCAAATCGGTTCCCCGACAAGTTTAGGTCGCGTGTCGAAGCGACGGAGCCGGGCCGGGCGGTTTTGCGGGTGGAAATGGGGTGAGACACGGAAGAGGGGGACGACTCTCGCCACAGCGACCTATATTTTCGGAAGCCCTCCTCCGAGAACCCCATGTCGCTCGATCTGCTTCCGAATCCCGAAGTCGAAACCGCGGCTTCTTCTGCTGAGCTTGAGGTCTCGATCGTCATGCCGTGCCTCAACGAGGCCGAAACGCTCGAGCAATGCATCCTTAAGGCCCATGAGGTCATCCGCCGGCACCGCTTAAGCGGTGAAATCGTCATCGCCGACAACGGCAGCACCGACGGATCGCAAGAGATCGCCGAACGTCTGGGGGCGCGCGTCGTCGAGGTGACGGAGAAGGGGTACGGCAGCGCCTTGCGCGGCGGCATCGAAGCGGCTCGCGGACGCTACGTCATCATGGGCGACTCCGACGACAGCTACGATTTCTCGTCGATCTATCCCTTTGTAGAACAACTTCGTGCCGGAAACGACCTGGTGATGGGCAACCGGTTTCGCGGCGGCATTCTTCCCGGGGCCATGCCGTGGAAGCACCGCTGGATCGGCAACCCGGCGCTCTCTGGCATCGGTCGGCTTTTTTTCCACTGCCCGGCGGGCGATTTTCACTGCGGTTTGCGGGCCTTCAGCAAGGCGGCCTACCGGCGGATGGAGCTGCACACCACCGGCATGGAGTTCGCCAGCGAGATGGTGATCAAATCGACGCTCAACGGGCTGAAGATCGCCGAAGTGCCGACGGTGCTGCACAAAGACGGCCGGTCTCGCCCGCCCCACCTGCGGAGCTGGCGAGACGGCTGGCGGCACCTGCGGTTCATGCTGCTGTTCAGCCCGCGGTGGATGTTCTTGTGGCCGGGGGCCGTGTGCTTCATCCTGGGCCTGCTGGCGTCGGCCTTTTTGATGCACGCGCCGGTGAGCCTGGCGGGGGTCGATTTCGACATCCACACCCTGCTGGTGTCGGGGTTTCTGGCCCTGGTCGGCTACCAGCTTCTGGTGTTCGGGGTTTTTACGAAGATGTACGCCATCACCGAGGGCTTCCACCCGCCCCACCGGCTGCTCGGCAAGGACCCGCATGTGAACCTCGAATGGGGCGTGCTGACGGGGATCGCCGTGGGTACGGCCGGGCTGGCGCTTCTGGCCCAGGCCGCCTGGAGCTGGCAACAAACGGGGCTCGGCGAGCTCGACCCGCGGAGCACGATGCGGCAGGTGATCCCGGCCGTCGTGCTGATGACGCTCGGCGTGCAGACTGTCTTCGCCAGCTTCTTTCTGGCGATCGTCAGCCTGCGGCGTCGGCCGTAGCCGGGCTTTCCGGCCCCCGCCCTCCCGTCGGTTACGGCCGGGCCTTCTCGACCGGCAGCTCGATGCAGATGGCCTTATGCGCCTTATAGGCGCCCGGCCGGCCCTGGAACTTGGCGACGCCCTCGATCTCGACCAGCAACGGCGAGCGAATGTCCTTCTCGGTGGTTATGATGTCGCCCACCCGCAGGCCGATCAGATCGCTGGTCGAAAGCCGAGTCTGCGCCAACTGCACGCTCAACTCAACCAGCGACCCCTGCAGGTTCTGGGTAAGCTGTTCGATGCTTTCGGGAGTCGCTTGCTTCCGGCCGTAGGCCACCCAGCTATTCGACGAGAGCTTGTTGCCGATGCGCTCGATGGAATTGAACGGGATGCAGAGGTTCATCATGCCCCGTACGTCGCCGACGGTCAGCTCGAAACTGATCAACACGACGACTTCGTTGGGCGGCACGATCTGGACCAGTTGTGGGTTGCTCTCGACGCGAATTACCGCCAGCTTCAGGTCAAGCACGTTCTCCCAGGCCCGATGAAGCTCCTCCAGAAACAGGTCGGTGATCCGCCGCACGAGCCGCAGTTCGATGTCGGTCAGCGGCCGGCGCGCCAGCGGGCCGCTCTCGCGTCCTCCGCCCAGCAGGCGGTCGATGATCGGGTAGAGAATCGAGGGGTTGATGTCGAGAATCAGGTTCCCTTCCAGCGGGTCGGCCTTAAGCAGGTTGAAGCAGGTGGGGTTCTCCAGGCTAAAGACGAACTCACTGTAGGTAAGCTGGTCGACGCTGGTCAGCTTCATCTCGACGATCGAGCGCAGCAGGGCCGAGAGAGCCGCGCCAAAATTTCGTCCAAAGCCTTCGTGCAACGTTTGCAAGGCGCGCATCTGGTCCTTGCCGACCCGCTCCGGGCGCTTGAAATCGTAGGGGGTCACTTTGTCGCGGCCGCGCGAGTGGGCCGGCGCCGCCGGGGCGGCGGCGGCAGGCTGCGACTGGGCAGAAGGGGCGGGAGCGGCGGTTGCGGCGCCGCCATCCACTGCGTTGAGCAGGCTCTCGACTTCGGCCTGGCTGAGAACGTCACCCGGCATGATTGCTTCCTTGCAAAAGTCTAGGTGCGCACGTGGTCGCTAGCTACTCGCGCACCTGGCCACTTCCATAGACCACGTACTTGTAACTCGTGAGCTCCTTGATGCCGCACGGGCCGCGGGCGTGTAGTTTGTCGGTGCTGATGCCGATCTCGGCCCCCAGCCCGAATTGATAACCGTCGTTGAACCGCGTGCTGGCATTGATCATCACCGCCGAGCTGTCGATCCGCGCGGCGAACTCGCGGGCCGCCGCGAGGCTGGTGGTGACGATGGCGTCGGTGTGCTGCGAGCCATAGCGGTTAATGTGGCGGATCGCCTCGTCAAGCGAATCCACAACCTTTACGGACAGCGTCGGGCCCAGATACTCGGCCCCAAAATCGTCCTCCGTCGCCGTCAATGCGCCGGGCAGCAGTTTCACGGCCCGCTCGTCGCCCCGCAACTCGATTCCCCGGTTGCTCAGTATTCGGCCGATGCCGGGCAAGAAGGCCTGGGCCACGTCGGCGTGTACGACCAGCGACTCGGCGGCATTGCAGACCCCCATCCGCTGGCATTTGGCGTTGACGACGATTCGCTCGGCCATGTCGAGGTCGGCCGCCGCGTCCACATAGACGTGGCAGTTGCCGGTAAAGTGCTTGATGACCGGCATTTTGGCTTCGGCGGCCACGCGGCGGATCAGCCCTTCGCCGCCGCGCGGAATGGCCACGGTGATGTATTCGGCGAGCGACAAGAAGTGCCCCACCGCTTCCCGGTCGGTCGTGCCGACGAGTTGGACGGCGTCGGAGGGCAAACCGGCCGCGTCCGCCGCTTCGGCCAGCAACTCGGCGATGGCCCGATTGGAGTGCGCCGCCTCCTTGCCGCCGCGAAGGATAACCGCGTTGCCGCTCTTGACGCAAATCGCCGCCGCGTCGGCCGTGACGTTCGGCCGCGACTCGTAAATGAAGAACACCACTCCCAGCGGCACCCGCACTTTGAGCACTTCCAGCCCGTTGGGCCGCACCGACGACTCGATGACCTCGCCGATCGGTTCCGGCAGAGCGGCAACCTCCTCCAGGCCGACGGCCATCGATTCGATCACCTTGGGCGTCAGCCGCAGTCGGTCAACCTGCGCCTCGCTCAGGCCGAAGCTGGGTGCCGCGGCCAGGTCCAGCTCATTCGCCTCGACCAGTTCGGCCGTTCTGGCCCGCAACAACGCCGCTCCCTGGCGCAGGAACTCATTCTTGGCGGCGCCGCTGACGCTCGCCAGGCCCGCGGCCGCCTCGTGGGCACGGCGTGCCACGTCGACGCAGTAGCTGCGCAAATCGGTCTGGGAAGGAGCGATTGCCACGGGTCTTGTTTGGAGGGCTGCGGGGCGGTTTGCGTGCGCCGAAAACGCCTGACCTGTCACCTGGGGGCCGCATGTGTGCCGGCCGCCCGCTCGGCGCCCGCGAGCCGGTGGGAGTATCGTTCAAACCGATCCGACCGTCAATTGCGGCCGTACCGCCGGCCTTAATCCATCACCTTCGCGCCGGCGATCAGGTTGATGAAATCCTTGTTGCTCTTGAACTTTGAAAGCTGCTTCGTGAGCTGCTCCATGGCGTCGACGTGGTGCATGCTCGACAGCGTGCGGCGCAACATCGTCACCGCGTGCAGCGTGTCGGGGTCAAGCAGTTTTTCCTCGCGGCGCGTGCCCGACTGGCTGATGTCGATCGCCGGCCAGACGCGACGGTCGGCCAGCTTGCGGTCGAGCACCAGCTCCATGTTGCCCGTTCCCTTGAATTCCTGGAAGATCAGTTCGTCCATGCGGCTGCCCGTATCGACCAGGGCGGTGGCGACGATTGTCAGCGACCCGCCTTCCTCAAACACACGCGCGGTGGCGAAGAGCTTCTTGGGGATGTCGAGGGCCTTGATGTCGACGCCTCCCGACATGGTGCGGCCCGTGTTGCCCACCCATTTGTTGAAGGCCCGGGCCATGCGGGTGATCGAGTCCATCAAGAGAAAGACGTCGTGGCCCATTTCCACGAGGCGCTTGCAGCGTTCGACGATCAACTGCGACAACCGCACGTGGCTTTCGACGTCCCGATCGAGGCTGCTGGCGACGACCTCGCCGTTGACGTTGCGGCGCATGTCGGTCACCTCTTCCGGACGCTCGTCGATCAGCAGGACGAAGAGCTTGATGTCCGGATAATTCGTCGAAATGGACTGGCTGATCTGCTGCAGCAAGATGGTCTTGCCGGTTCGCGGAGGCGCCACAATCAGGGCCCGCTGGCCTTTGCCCAGCGGCGTAAGCAGGTCCATCACCCGGGGGCTGAGGGGCTGGGCACCCGTTTCGAGCTGCAGCCACGACTCAGGATTGATCGGCGTCAGGGAGTCGAAGGTCTTGACGTTCAGATACTCGTCGGGCTTGATTCCGTCGACATCGACGATTTCCCGCAGCCTGGGACCTTGCTGCTTGCGGCTTTGCTGCACCATGCCGTTGATCAGCACCCCCTCGCGGAGGGCGTATTTCTCGATCATCGTCCCCGGGACAAAGGGGTCGGTGCGTTCCCGTTGGTAGTTACTCTTTGGATCGCGGAGAAAGCCGTAACCGTTGGGGTGCAGTTCCAAGACGCCCGCGGCGGGCTCCAACGGAATCGGCTCGCCGTTTTCCGTCAACGGTTCGATGTCGGGCGGGATACCGGCGGGGCCTCCACCTCCCCCACCTCCGCCGCCTCCGCGCCGCCTGCGGCGCGGAACATGCCCATTGAACGAACCATTCATGCCGCGTCCTCCGCGGCCACGCTTCTTCTTCGCCATAGTTCACCAGAAAAGACCGGTTTGCATCGGCAACGACTGTCGCGCCGACGACAACGCGCAAACCAAGCGCGATGGTTGGGGGCGAACCCAAAGATGTAGAACCAGCCTGCGGCCCGCTGCCGAAGGCTTAAACAGAGGTCAATTCTCGCCTACCGACGAAAATCGTAAGGGGTCAACCCGCAGGCAGCATCCGACGACCACCCAACCTTCGAGATACCCAGCCCTCGAACGCTGAGCCCTCAAAACGCTGGGCCTCGAATGCAAGAACCCTCGAAACCACCAAGGGCCGTTTGCCAACGGGCAACAGGTGCCGACCAGCATGGCCCGCCCACCCAAGCGGCCAATGCCCTGAACAACCGAGCCTGAACTACCAAACTGGCAGGAAAACTCAGGGCCAGAAGCGGCTCATCATCCTTCGACACTCCGGTCGAAGGAACCTGACGACTTTTCAACATCGCCAGGGTGGGGACGGTGCCCATCTGTGAGGCAGAACGTAAAACTATGAAAATCTTAACTACGTCTGCCGCCATGTCAAGCGATGTTTCCAGAAATCGCCGCGTCCGCCCAGGCCGGCAAGACCCCCCGGCCCAGGCTCGATACCAAATTCGAGATGATGCAAGACGATACGCATCAATAGATT
The DNA here is from genome assembly GCA_035550375.1 of Pirellulales bacterium. Taxonomy (GTDB): domain Bacteria; phylum Planctomycetota; class Planctomycetia; order Pirellulales; family JAICIG01; genus DASSFG01. The sequence continues at coordinate 162,685 of DASZPH010000072.1, forward strand.
ATGTTTAACGATCAAACATAGGGAACTGCCCTATAGCCGCGCCAACCGTCAGTTTTGATGCAATGTTTTCGACCGTCGCATCCGATGTAAGCCCTATCGGTCGAAATGTCGGGCGATTCAATCTGAGGAAGGCTTGCATGTTGGCAACGTGTTTATGCCTGTGGACTGCTCTGGCAAGCGCCACCTTCGCAGAGGCACCGTCCGCCACCGACGGGCTCGAATGGGAGACGGACCTCGAGACGGCGCAGCGCGTCGCGCGCGACACAAACAGGCTCGTGTTGATTCACTTCGGGGGGCCCTGGTGCGAACCGTGCCAGACTCTCGAAAAGCAGGTCTTCAGCCGGCCCGGTTTCGGCCGGGAACTGCGGGCGAGGTTCGTGGCCGTGAAGGTCGATCCACGCGACCACGGTGACCTGGCCGGCAAATACGGCGTAAAGACCGTGCCCACCGACGTGGTGATCACGCCGCGAGGTCAAATGATCTACCGAGTCGGCAGCCCGAATAACGCGGCTGCCTACGTCGACACGATGAACCGGATCGCGGACAGCGTTCAGCCGCTCGGCGAAACCGCCAACGCCGTCGCGAGCTTGGGGCGAACCTCCGAGCCTCCGCCCCAGCAACCCGCACCCATGAGCGACCCGACCGACCGATACGCCGATTACCACCGCAGCCGGCAAACGGGCGGGGACCAGCGTCCCGACAGCGGCCAACCCCAAACGAATCAGGAGCCGCCACACGCGACGGCGGTCTCGATGCGGCCCCAGGTCGTCGATCATTCCCAGGCCGGCGACACCCAGCAACCGGCTGCCAGACCGCAACCCAAAACCATTACCCCGGCCGCGAAGCCGGCGGGCAATCCGCCCATCGCCCTGGACGGTTACTGTGCCGTGACGCTGGTCGAGAGACGTGTTTGGCATACCGGCGACAAGCGGTGGGGCGCAATTCACCGCGGCCGCACCTACCTGTTCGCCAGCGAACCGGCACAGAAGGCCTTTCTCGCCGATCCCGACCGCTACAGCCCCGTCCTCTCGGGCAACGACCCGGTGATGCGGCTCGACCACAACCAGGACGTGCCCGGAAAGCGCGAGCACGGTGCCTTCTATAACGACCGCATCTACCTGTTTGCCAACGAACAGACCTTCTTGCTTTTCGACCGCGACCCGACGCGCTACACGATCGAAAATCGACAGGCCCTGCGCCGTTAACCCGGCAAGCGTAGAAGTGGCGCTCCGCCGCTTTTGCCATCGTGTCGAAGTCGGCTATTCTCGCGAATCTCGATGGCTCGGAAGCGGATACGTTCATACCGCAAACGCGGCGGGACGCCGCGTCGAGGGGCGTCACTGGTTGTCACGCAGACTCCTCCCAGTGCTGGGCTCTGGAGACCGCCTTTTTCCACCTGGAATAGAGCTTCTCGCGCTGCTCGAGCGACATCGAAGGGACGAACTCTCTCGCCAGCGCCCAGTTGCGCTCGATTTCGGCCAGGTCGGTCCAGTAGCCCGTCGCCAGCCCCGCCAGGTAGGCCGCCCCGAGCGCCGTCGTCTCCTGTACGGCCGGACGCTTGACCGTGACGCCGAGTTGGTCGGCCTGAAACTGCATCAGCCCGTCGTTGATGCTGGCGCCCCCGTCCACCTTGAGTTCGCTCAGGCGGCTCCCCATGTCGAGTTCCATCGTCTCCACCAAATCTCGAGATTGGTAGGCCATCGCGTCCAGCGCGGCCCTGGCCAGGTGGCCGGCCGTTGTTCCGCGCGTGATCCCGACGATCGCGCCGCGGGCGTGCGAATCCCAGTGTGGAGCCCCCAGCCCGACGAAGGCGGGCACAAAATAGACCCCGCCCGCGTCGGGTACCGTGGCTGCAAGCTGCTCGACTTCGCTCGACGAGCGGATCAACCCCAGCCCGTCGCGCAGCCACTGCACGGCCGCGCCGGCGATGAACACCGACCCCTCCAGGCAGTAGGTCGTCCGGCCTCCAATCTGCCAGCCGATGGTCGAAAGCAAACGGTGACGAGACTCCACCGGCCGCGAGCCGGTGTTCAGCAGCAGAAAACAGCCCGTGCCGTAGGTGTTCTTGGCTTCGCCCGGACGCAGGCAGGCCTGGCCAAACGTGGCCGCCTGCTGGTCGCCGGCCGCGGCGGCGATGGGAATCTCTCCGCCGAACAGGTCGGCTCGCGTCCGGCCGTAAACGTCGCTTGTCTGCCGCACCTCGGGCAACATGGCCCGCGGGACGCCCACGAGCGACAGCAACTCGTCGTCCCAATCGAGCGTATGGATGTTGTAGAGCAGCGTACGGCTGGCGTTGCTCGCGTCGGTGATGTGCAGCTTGCCGCCGGTCAGCCGCCAGATGAGCCAGGAGTCGACCGTTCCAAACAGGGCCTGCCCCGCCTCGGCCCGCGTCCGCAGGCCCGCGACCGTGTCGAGCAGATGGGCGATTTTCGTGGCCGAAAAATAGGCGTCGATCACCAGCCCCGTTTTGCGGCGGAAGGTCTCGGCGAGCCCCTCCCGCTTCAACCGCTCGCACAGGGGAGTGCTCACGCGGCTCTGCCAGACGATGGCGTTGGCCACCGGGCGTCCCGTCTCGCGATCCCAGACGATCGTCGTCTCGCGCTGGTTGGCGATGCCGAGCGCGGCGACCTGCCCGGCACCGATACCGGCCTGACCGATCGCCTGCCGGGCGACGGCGAGTTGGGACGACCAGATCTCCTCCGCATCGTGCTCAACGATGCCCGGGCCTGGCAGGATCTGGCGAAACTCCCGCTGCGCGCTGGCCACCGGGCTTCCCTTGGCATCGAACAGGATGGCGCGGCTGGACGTGGTCCCCTGATCGAGAGCCAAGACGAACTGCTTCATGAGTCGAGCCTTTTTCCAAAATGGGATCGCAAACGCTGAACCGTTCGGTGGACTTCCGCGTCCATCTGGTCCTCCGCCAAGAGGTTTGCCTCGACGAGCAGGGTCGCGAGTTCGCGCAGCGTCTTGTGGCTTAGCCTGCGACAATACAGGAGCATCAAGCGACGTTCCACCAGGTCGTCGAGAGTCCGTACCCATTCGTTCGCGATGACCCAGCGCACGAACCCTCGCGGCAGCTCGGTGCCGGTGACGATTTTTCGATCGGCCGGAACGATCTCCGCCAGGATTTGCGCCGCCTGCGTGCCGCACAGCTCCCAGACGGCCCGCGCCTGCTCGGCCGCAATTCCTGATCGCTCGGCCAGCGCGTTCCATACCCCCTCCAGTGAGGCCCTATCTTCGGGAAATCCCTGGCAGCCGGGCAGCGGCCGGTCGCCGCTCGTCCGCGAAGGGGGGCCGAGTCCGAGCCGGTGCCGGATCGCCAACACCGACGACTCGGCCAGCGAACGGCACGTCGTCAGCTTTCCGCCGATCACCGAAAAGACGGGCACCGCGGCGTAGTCGTGCTCCTCGAGCCAATGGCGCCTGGTGATGGCGGCGGTGACGGTCGCGTCGACGTGCGGCAAGGGGCGGACTCCGCTGTAGTGCAGGTCGATGTCGGCCCGAGTCAATCGCACTTCCGGCAGCACCCGATTCACGGCGTCGAGCAGGTATAGCAGTTCGTCCTCCGAGGCGACGGCCTCAGCCGGGTCGCCCGAAAACGGCAGGTCGGTCGTCCCCACGAGCACCGCCGAACCCAACGGAAGGATGAAGACCGGGCGACCGTCGGCCGCTTCGGCATAAATGCCTCCTCCCCGCAAGGCCTCGCGCAGCGGCCCCTGCCAGGTGACGAAATGACTCCCCTTTGTGCCGCCCATCAACGTGCTCGAGGGCACGTGAAGCTCTTGCAGCGTGAGGTCGACCCACGCGCCCGTGGCATTGACGATGGCCGCCGGCTGAAAGGTGCAGGCCGGCTTGGGGGCGGCGGATGGCGACGCGCCGTCCGCCTCGGGGACGACGGCCACGGCCGTTCCTGCCCGAGTCGCGTGGTGGTACGTCAGCAACTGAAAGGGGAGCCCTTGTTCGGCCGCCAGTCGCCGGGCGTCGTCGAAAAGCGCGACCACGAAGCGCTCCGGAAAACGGATCTGGGCGTCGTAATACGAGCAGAGCCAGCGGTATCGCGCGCTGTCGACCGCCGGCGCCTGCGGGTCGCGGGGGGAGATCGTTTCGTGCCTCGGCAGCGTCCCGTCTTGGGCTTGCCAGTCGTAGAGCGCAAGGCCAGCGCGAACCAGCCACAATCCGCGGTGGGCTGGCGAGCCCTCCGCGCGTCGCACCTTCAGGAACTTCATCGCCGACCCGGTCAGGCCGCCGAAGCGATTTTCAACGGGGATGAAGAGCCGCAGGGGCTGAACGAATTGCGGGGCAAGCCGCAGCAGACGCGTGCGTTCCGCCAGCGATTCGCGTACCAGGTCGAATTCGCCGTATTCCAGGTAGCGAAGGCCGCCGTGAATCAACCGCGACGAGTAGGCCGTGGCGCCGTGGGCCAGGTCCCTCTTATCAACGACCACCACCGGGACGCCCCCCAGCAGGAACTCGCGGGCCAGCGCCGCGCCGTTGATGCCTGCCCCCAGAATGAGCACGGGGGAGTTCTGTGACGGCGGCGGACGGGAGGCAGAGCGATCGGGCATCGGCGTATCGTAGCAGACAGCCTGTCGCAAAACCGTACCGGCTGTCCGGGGGCCATGGAGGGCGCCCTTTTTTGCCGACGCCGCGGGGGAAGGTCCGCCCCAGCATCGTGGTGCGGGTGTCTCGCCTGCCCGCCGGTTCTCGGATAGGCTCTCAGGCAACCGAGGAAGGCTGTCCTCTGTAACGGGCCCAGTCCAGGAAATCAGCAGGCGACCGCATGAAGTGTCTGGGAATCGATATCGGCTCGACGAGCATCAAAGGCGCCGTCCTTGACCTGCCGCGGCGTTCGGTGGGCAACCTGATGACGTGCGAGTTTCCGGCGCCCCTGACGGGGCTGCCGGCCGGCTGGATTGAGATTGACCCGCGGGCGGTTTGCGAGGCCGTGAGGCGGATGCTCTCGGCCCTGATCGAGGCTGCCCCGGAGGCCGACCGACTCTACTGCACGGGGCAAATGGGCGGGCTGATTCTCGTCGACGACGAGGGGCAATCGCTGGGCAATTTTATCTCCTGGCGCGACCAACGGACACTCGCCCCGGCCTCGTCGGGCGAGCCGCTGCTGGACGAGCTGCGGGGCCGCTGGGAACAGGCGGGCGTCTTCGTCGGGTTGGGCCGCGAGCTTCCACCCGGCGCCACGACCGCGCTCTTGGCCTGGCTGCGGCAGCACGAGCGACTGCCAAGCCTCGCGATGCCGACGACAATCGCCGACTTCGTGCTCGGTCGCCTGATCGGCAAGCCGATTCCGATGCACGTGACTCAAGCCGTCGGGATGCTCGATTTGCCGATTACCGATTGGCACCACGAAGCCTTGGAATTGGCCGGACTGAACGAACTTCGGCTGCCGTCGCTGGCCCGTAGAGAAGAACCGGTGGGCGACCTCTCGCTGGCCGGCCGTCGCCTGCAGGTGTTCGGCTCGTACGGAGACCAGCAATGCGCGCTGCGCGGCGTGGGACTACAACGGGATGAGCTGTCGCTGAATATCTCCACGGGTTCGCAAGTCAGCCGCCGGTCGGCCGAGTTCCTTCCGGGGCCGTACCTCACCCGCAAGTATTTTTTCGGCGACTATCTCAATACGGTGACCCATTTGCCGGCGGGCCGATCGCTCAACACGCTGGTCGACCTGCTCACCGAGCTCGCCCGCGCCGAGGGGATCGCCCTGCGTGACCCTTGGAAGACGATTCATCGAGCGACGATGGCCGTCGAGACGACCGATCTCTCCGTGGACCTCGCGTTCTTTCGCGGGCCGCTCGGCAGCCACGGTCGGATAGACGGCATCACCACCGAGAACCTGTCGGTCGGCCACCTGTTCCACGCCGCCTTCCGGGCCATGGCGGACAACTACGCGCGGGTCGCGGGCGGCTTCGGCCGGGCAGACTGGAAGGCGGTCGTTTTGTCGGGCGGGCTGACTCAATCGGCCCCGCGGCTGCGGCAGGTTCTCGATCAGCGTTTTCCCGTGCCCACTCGCGAATCGGCTGGCGAGGAGACGCTCCTGGGCCTGCTGGATATTGCGCTTTCGACCGCTCCCTGACCGGATGGTCATTGGCCCGGGGCAACGCCTCGCGATTCCCTTTTGTCTGGCATCGACCGGGCGAAGGCCGTCGTATAGGTCTTCGTCGTCAGCTTGCCGACGGGCTCCTGGTGCCCTTCGACGCCCCACACGTCCTTGTCGGCTCGCTTGAGCCACACGCCGCGATTTGAAAACCGCGCAGGAGCAAAACACCAGGCCAGTTCCTGATCGTCCCGGCGGCATTCCAAAAGCAGGATGAGCTCAGGATCGGTCCCCTTGGTCCAGACGTAGGCGAACAGGGCGCCGTCGATGACGTCGCTCTGCTCGTCGCCGTAACGCATCAAGGGCTGGGTCAACAGGCGCAGCTCCCACGTGGTCTCGGCGTGCATATAGGCCTTGAAGCTGCGTGCCATCTCCCGCATCTGCACGAGCCGCCCGCTGGCCCGATCGGCCGGCTTGGGCGCGTCGGCGAGGCGCTCGACCTTGAGCCCTTCTGCGGGCTCCCAGCGGCGGTTGTCTTGAATGGTTGCCGCCGCGATCGGCTTTTCGGCCAGAAGGTGAAACTCATCGTAGATATAGCGCAGGTTGCTTGCGCCCGGCCCCGACAAGATGCAGCCGATCACCTCCGGTCGTCCTCGGTACGTCCAAGCAAAGACGTCGCCCGACCAGTCGCCATCGTTCGTCCAACGCATGATCGGCTCCTTCAGGAGCGTGAGCGGCTGGCCATCAGCCCGCAAGAACGCACACTTCTCGGCCTCTGCGCGGTAGGCCTGGCGAAGGTAATCGACCGCCCCCGCAGCGGCAGGCTCTTCGGCAACCACGGCAGTCGGCGCCGCGACGCACAGCGTCATCAACAACACGATCCGCGGGCAACGGCCCGAACGAAAATACAAGCCTGGGTTCATTGACGGTCCTCACCTCTCTCTTCGCCCGGTGCCTCGCTCGCGTTCTTCACATCGTCGGCGGGCCATTGAAACCAGTAGTAAGGTTGCCGGGGATCCATTGCCGCGCGCATGTCGACCTTCCAGACTTCCTGCCCGTCGAGCAGAAGGTGACACTCGGCATCCGAATGACGAGCCTGCGCGTAGCGCCAACGCGTTTCTCCGTCGGCCGCCGCGGCCTCGATCAATAGCGCGATGTGCGGGTTGAGGTCTTTTGCGAAGCAGAACACCGCGCCGTCCACAATGCCGTCGGACTCGCTCTTGTAGCGGTAAGCGGGCCGCGCGAGCAGGCGCAGTTCGGTTCGCCCAAATTCTCCGTAAACCCGGTAACCCGTGAAGCGCCGCGCGATGTCACGCATTTGTCGGAGACGCTGCTCAGCATTCTCAGCAGGGGACGCCGCGCCCGATAGCCATTGCGGGGCAATGTGCGGCGATTTAGCCGACCATGACTTGCCCCGGCCAAAAGGCGCGGCGACCGCTTCGTCGGCCAGCGACGTCAGGCAAAAGCTCCAGATCGGCACGCGCTGGAACTTCGGGTACGACTCTAATTTCAAGAGAACCGCCGGACGGCCGCCCTGCCCGCCACGCTGCCAAACCCAGACCGTGGCATCTTCGAGTCCATGAGGGGCGTCGGAATAACGCAAGAGCGGTTCGGGCAGCAATTCCAACACCTGCCGCTCCCGCTCGCCGGATTCAAATCGCAGGCTGCTTACGATCTCGCGCATCGTTGCCAAGCGGCCGGCGCGCGGAGCATCCGACGATTCGCTCTCGGAAGAGGGCGACGCCTCGGGCTCTTCCCCTAAACCCTCCAGCGGCAAGGCAACGGCGAACAAGAACACGAGCGAACTAACCGCGCAAATCGACAGGGCACGGCACCAACGCAACCGGGTTTTGTCCGGCTTCGTCGTGCAGGCCGAACGCAAGCCGGCTCTCTCCAGGTTACTCCGAGGCACCTTTTCGCTCGCTTGCCAGCACCCGGTAATAGCGATCGACCAGCTCTTGGTACTGCGGCGGGATCGGCTCGTCGCCGCCGGCCATCAGGTCGCCAAGCATCAATTCTTGCATCTGGGCACGGAGAGAGGAAGCCAAACGAGAAATTAACGTGCGATACCGGGCCGGCGCGAGATAGTAACCCCGGTCCGTCCGAGCCCATCGCCACACGGCCCGCCGATCGGGCGACCACCCTCCCTTGCGCAGTTCTTCGACAAAGTCCTTGCGCAGGTCTTCATCGACGCCCGCTTCTTCGAGCTGGTCCAGGAGCGCGTCGGCATCGACGTGCCAGCCGGTGACTTGGGGGTCGGTTTCGAGCTCGTCGAGCCGGTCGTCGAGCCCCGCCAACTGTTGCTCCAACTTGGCCAGTTCGTCCACTTGCGGCGCCACGATCGAGCGCCGCAGCGCGCCGAGTTGCTCGGCCGCGGCCTCCATTCGCTCGGCGCCGTCGCCCGCCGCCGTTTTGGCGTCTTCGAGCTTGCCGTTTTTCACCTGTTCGGGCAAATCAGACAGCCGCTCGGCCAGCGCCTTCAGAGCCAGCTTTTGCACCAGCTCCTCGATCTTTTTGGCCGCGGCCTGCTCCTCGGGGCTGTCGGCCTTGGCCGCCGCGGCGAGCACGTCGGAGAGCGTCTGGGCCTTGTCGGCGATGCGCTCGGCTTCCCCGCTCAGGCCCGGCATATCGCTCTTGTCGCCCGAATCGCCCGCGCCTACGCCGGGTCTTGGCTTCTTATCGTTATCGTCTTTTTGCGGCTCACCTTCGCCGGGCCCCTCGCCGGAACTCGCCAGTTTGTCGCGAAAGTCTTGCTGCTGCCGGGCCAAATCGGCCGCCATCTGCTGCGCGGCGGCGATGCGGTCGGCTTGCTCCTTGGCCACCAGCGCCGCCACCTGGTCGACCAGTTCGCGGAACTTGTCCTTGGCGTCGCCCGCGGGTTTTCCGGCCTCGTCCATTTTGCCCTGGCCGAGCGCTTCGGCGGCCTCTTCGGCCGATTTGGCCGCGGCGGCCATCCGCTCTTTGGCCAGTTCGGTGGCGTTTTTCAGCTTGCCGAGCGCCTTTTCAAGTTCACGCGCCTCCGCGGCGATGTCGAACTGGCGGTCCTCCAGCTCCTGCCTGGCGTGCTCGCCGGCAAGCCCCTGCTCGCCTGCTTGCTGGCCGGCAAGCTTTTCGGAACCCGCATCTTTCGCCGGCGATCCCTCGGCCGGCTCGCTTTCGTCCTTGGGCGTCGAGGGTCTTTCCTCGCTCTCTGGCGGCTGCTTGGAGGAGCCGGTATCGCCCTGCGAGCTTTTTGCCGGCGGCGCGTCGGGGTCGTCGATGCCGCTCAACGTGGCGTAGACAAAGTCCTCCTGGTCGGCCAGTTCCTGCAAACGCTCCACGATCTGCTGGGCCTCTTCTTCGTCGGTCTTCGGCCGGCGCAACTTCTGCCGCTGCATCCGGTCGAAGGCCCGCAGGGCGGCAAGCTGCGCCCGGTCGGGGTTCTTGAGGATGCCGATTTGAATCCGATTGCGCCCCTCGATCAGATCCTTCAGGGCATCTCGCATCTGCAGCGTGGCCGTATCGTACTTGCCGGCCGAGAGCGAGTCGGTCGCGGCGAGCATTTCCGTCTCGGCTTGATACAGCAGCTCCGTTTCGTCGATGCCGCGGGCTTGCAGACCTTCGGCCAACTCCCGCGTAAACTTGGCCAGCTCTCCCTCGAACTTCGTCAGCGAATCGACGGCCGACAGATCGGCCTGGCCCGTGTGCTCGAAGACGCGCGAGAGCCGGGTGGCCCGATTCAAGGCGTGGCGTTGTCTGGCGATGAGCTCGTCGAGCGACTTGAGGTCGGGACCCGGCATGCCCGTGCCGTTCTGCGGGTCAAGGAGCCGATACTGCCGTTTGAACGGGCGAATATCGACGAACCGCAGGTCGGTCTCGCTGCGCTGCGCCGAGCCCGGACGAATGTCTTCGGCGAAGGCGTAGTACATCACGCTGTCTTGCTGCGTCAGGGCGAAATGCTCCAGCGGCAGCACCTTTTCGAGCGTGGCGCGGGTTTGGGGAGAAAGCTTGCCCGTGGTTTTCAGTTCTTCGGCGGCGGCCCCAAAATCCTCGGCCAAAAGAGGATACTCTTCCTCGTTGTTGACCTCGAACATGATGCCGGCTCGCGACAGGCCGAAATCGTCGCTGGCGCGGATCCTCATAAGAATCTCGGCCAGCGTGTGCACCTCCAGGGCTTCGGGCGGATTCTCGAACCAGACCTGGGGAGGCTCGTCCTGCCGGGCGCGAAGCCGGTGCTTGTTCTCGACCAGCTCCATGCCGTCGACCGACTTGGCCACGACCGCAAACGTCTTGTCGGTGGTGACCTCAAATTCCGCCGACAGTTCCTTGCCGTTGATCGCCAGCGGAATCTGCTCGGCCGGGGCCGACTCGCCGCGGGGCCGGTTCATCTCTTCCATTTCGATCGCCGCGCCGGCCGGCGTCTGGTCGAGCTCGACCAGAAACTTCACGTGCGAACCGACCAGGGCCGTGATGTCGCCCCCTTCGACGACCGATTCGCTCAAACCGGTGTAAGCGGGCGGCTCGATCGTGGCCTGCATCTTGACGATCTTCAAGGGATAGCGGACCCCCACCCGGTAGGTGTCGCTCGCGGCCGATCCGGCGGAGACCCGATATTCGAGCGGATGACGCAGCCGGGTCAGCGGCACGTCGAACGCCAGGCGGCGCACCCCGGCCTCCTTGCCCGACGAAGTCGACAGAACTTCTTCCCGCCACTCGCCGTCTTCGCTGTCCAGCCGGCGGCTGAAAAATGACAGGGTCTCGCCCACACGGCCTTCGACGATCACCTCCACCGCCAGCGACTCGCCCTCTTTGACCGACGTATCGCCCGGCTTGACCGTGATCCGCGTGTAGGGCTCGTCCCCCAGCAGCGCGCGTTGCGCGGCGATCCTCCACTGCCAGTCAAACGCCGACGCGCCGGCCAGCAACAGCCCGACGCCCGCCGCCAGGACCGACGCCAGGGCCAGCGATCTCCAGGGTACCACGGCGTCGAGCGGCAGCGGCTGGGCCCGGCGGATCGTGTCGTCCTCCAGGGCCGCGACGAGGGTGCTGGTGGCGCCCGAGGCCTCGATGTCACGCGGCGCAAGATCGCCGAACTGCACCGTGGTGCGGATGCGCTGCCCGAGTTGCGGAAAAACGCGTTCGATGGCGCTGGCCGTCGCGTTGCGCTGCCAGCGGCGCAGGGAGCGAACGGCCAGGTAGCCGGCCACCGCCAGTGCGGCCAGCGCCGTCGCCGACGCCGCCGTGACCCGCCAGGGGCGGTTCAGCTCGCAGGCGTAGTCGACGGCCGCGAGCGTGGCCACGCCGCCCAGTGCCGTCAGAAGCGACCAGCAGACCGCTTGTCCCAGTTGCACCCGCCGCGCCTGCTGCCAGATGTGGTCGAAACGACGAATGAAGCTCGAACGTGTTTCTGCGGACATGGAAGGATGTGGGGTAGAAGGTGGAATTAGATGTTTTAGATTGGTTTCAAGTTGGCGGTCTTCGGGCCGATGCCAACACCCAAGATCTTTCCCGTTACGCCGTCGTACGGTTGGCCACCAGGCTCTCGATCACGAAGGCGGTCAGCAGGGCCAGGGCCACCCATTGCCAGAGTTCGCTCTCGATCATCTCCGTTCCCAGACTCGCGTGGACCGGGCTGGCCGGCGCAGGCGCTTGTTCCGCGTCGGCCAGCTTGAGGCCAAAGCGATTGACGAATTCTTCCGCCGGGCAGCGTTCCGTTTCGCTTTCGCGCGGGCTGGTGTTCACGACGGAAGAATAACCGTCGCCGGCGACGATGCCGGGCGCCATGTCGCCGGGCAGATCGACTTTGCCTTCCAGCACCACCGGGCGCACACGGCCGCCGGCCGCCAGGCCGGTCTGGTAGCCGATCAGTTGGTACACCAGCGGCAAATAGAGCCGGCTGCGCGGCCAATCGCTCCACTCCCGGTCGCCGCTTGACGTGAACCACAAGATCGATCCCTTTTTATGGCGGCGCTCGATGAGCGCCGGTTTGCCGTCGCGGAACGCGGCCAGCACCTCTGCGTCGGCGGCCGGAACAATGTTCGTACAGGCCGAAAACGACAGCCGGCGCAGGTCGCCAAGCTGCGGGTCGCTAAAGGCCGCGAAAATCGGGTGCCTCACGTCCCAGGATTGCAGTCGCAAGGGCAGATCGGTCGCCGCGTGGACTCCCACAATTTCGCCCGGCGTCAGTCCGGCCTGCTTGAGATTGGCCGTGCGATCCGCCGTGACGTTCTCTCCGCCGAATACCAGCAGCTTGCCGCCCCCCTGCACGAACAGATCCAGGCGTTTCACGTCGCGGGATTCGATCTGTCCCGGGTCGGCCAGCAGGACCACGTCGAAGCGTTCGAGCTTCGCGGGGAGGGAGTCGACGGCGGCGAGAGTCGGCTCGAAGGAGTGCGTCGGGTCAAAGGAAGCCGGATCGCTCTGGCCCGACGGGGCCAGCCGCAAAGCCGCCTCGAGAAAATACGTCGCGGCCAGCCTGGGCGAGGACGCCGCCCGGCCGTCGACCAGCAGCACCTGGTACGGACTGGCGGCCAGAATCTCCACGTACCGCTCGTTGTCGACCGGTAAATCGTCCTCGGCCTCGATCAGCACCCGGCCTTTCCAGGCTCCGGCGGCCAAGGGGGGCAGATCAAACCGCACCGACTCGGAAGCCCCGGGATCGATTTTGACGCGCTCGCGGAGCTCGAGCTTCCGCTCGTCGGCCGCCAGCCTCAGCACGACCGAGAGCTCCTCGGTGCCGAACGGTCCGCCGTTGTGGACGGTGGCGTGGACCGCCGTCTGATCGTTGGGGCGCACCCAGACGCGCTCCGGGCGTGCCTCGACGACGGCGATGTTGTTGACGGCCGAGCGTCCGAGGTCGTGCAGGGAGGTGACCACGTCGTCTTGCAGAGAGTCGACTTCGCTCCACGCCAGTCCGCTGCGCTGCAGATCGGTGAAGATGTGCAGCTTTCGCGGCCCGGGCGGCGCTTTGGCGAGCACGTCTCGCGCCCAGTCCATCGCCGCCCCGTAATCGGTGCCGCCGTAGCACGCGGGCGGAGCGGCGAGCAGGGAGGCAAGCTCTTTGGGAGCAACCGAGGTGGCCGAAGCGTCGGCCGCCGGCTTGGCTGCCGCCGGTGCGTCGCGCTCTTTGGCCGGCTCCGCCTCCGCGCCCACCGGATGCACGGCGTGATCGAAGAAGGCGATTTCAAAGCGTGAGTTCTCCGTCGCCTGGTTGAGCAAATCGCGGGTCTCGGCCACCGCCCGATCCACCAGCCGCGCGCCGTCTTGTTGTAGCTCCATCGTGGCGGAGCGGTCGATAAGCACGACGACGGTCTCTTTTTCGCCCGAGACCTGAAAGGCGCGCAGGTAGGGTCGCGCGAACAGAACCGCCAGCAAAGCGATGCACGCCATGCGCAGCGCCAGCAGAAACCAGCGCATCACGCGCCGGCGCCGCGCGTTGCGCTCCAGCACCACGCGCAAAAATCGCAGCGTCCCCAAGTCGGCCGGACGGGTCCGCTGGCGGAAGACCAGATGGATGATAATCGGAATCGCCAGCGCCAGAAGCGCACTCAGGAATCCGATTTGAATGAACGACATTGTTTTTAGGCTTTAGGTCTTAGGCTTTGGGTCTTCGATTTCGGGTTTGGGTCCGTTCCTAAGGCCCAAGACCTAAGACCCAAGCCCCAAAGTCTCTTATCCCACTTTTGCTCTACGCACGAGATAATCCAACAGCGCCTGGTCGAGCGGTTCGTCGGTCGTCAGTTCCACGCGGTCGATCGCCCGGTTACGGCACTCGGTCTCCAGCTCTTGCCGCCACTGGTCGACCGCCCGCAGGTAATCGTCGCGTATACTCTCCGCTTGCGTGACGAGCACTTCGCCGGTCTCCAGGTCGTGGAACCGGTAGTGGCCTTCCAGCGGCAGATAACGCTCCCACGGGTCCCAAAGGTGGAACACGATCACCTCGTGGTTGCGGAAGCGCAGCCGCTCGATGGCCTTCGCCAAAGCGTCCAGGTCGTCGAACAGGTCGCTCAGGATGACGACGATCCCCCGATGGTTGCACAGCTCGGCGGCCTGCTGAAAGGCCCGTCCGCTGTCGGCGGTCCGCCGAGGTTTCGTGCCGTCGATGACGCGCAGGATTTCCTGCAATTGGTGGCTGCGGGCCTTGGGCGGAAGGTGGGCGATCACTTCGTCGGCCAGCAACACGAGCCCCACGGCGTCGTGCTGTTTCAGTGCCAGGTGCGCCATGGCGGCCGCCAGCGCCGACCCGTAGCTGAGCTTGCTCACTCCCTTGCTGCGGCAGTCCATCGACGCGCTCACGTCCAGCAGCAGGTAGAGGTTCATGTTCGTCTCGGCGTCGAACTGCTTGACGTAGAGACGCCCCTGCCGTGCGAATAGCTTCCAGTTGACGTGCCGCAGGTCGTCCCCCTGGGCATACTCGCGGTGCGAGGCGAATTCGACGCTGAAACCGACGAACGGGCTGCGGTGCAGGCCGTGCATGAACCCCTCAACGATGCCCTTGGCCCTCAGTTCAAGGTTATCGAGCCGGGAAAAGAAGGCCGGGTCAACGAGTTGGCGGGCATCGGTGGGCATCGTCGATCAATTAGCCTCCGAAAGGATGGCGCGATCGCGGCCGCGGGCCGACTCGTCGCCGGCCGTTTCGCCGTCAGGCACGCTGAAGAAGGTCCACGTCGGAAAATGCGTCGATCGCGGCGCGACGAACTCAGCCTCCCAGACCGGCACCTCGCGATAGCGCAGGGTCAAGCCGCCCGTCGTCATGCGGGCCGCGGCATAGTTCCAATGCAAGCCGCCGTCCTCGCGGCGCGCTTCCAGCAGCAGCAACAGGTCGGGATTCGTGCCGTTGGTCGTTAATCCGAATACGGCACCTCGGAACATGGTCGTCGGCGCTTCGGCGTATTCGAAGATCGGCGTCGGCAGGAAACGCATCGCGTCGGTGCGGTTGTTCACCGGGTCGATCACGATGCGCGCAGAAAATTCTCGCGCCAACTCTCGCGCTTGCCGCTTGCGCTGCGCGGACCCTGCGGCGACGGCCGGCGCATCGGTCAGCCGGCGAAACTCGATGCCCGGCGAGGTCGACTGGAATCGGCCCTTCCCAGCCCACTGGACATCCAAGAGTTCCTCCGAGACGGACGTGAAGCAATACTGCCACGTGAGAGGGCGAGACTCCATCGCCTCGACTTTTTGAAAGGCGACGGGCCGCCCTTGATCCGTCCAGGTCCACAAGGTCGCATCCAGAAAATGCCGCGGCTGGTCGTCGTAACGAAAGACCGGCGATTCGACAAGTTGCGGTTGGCGGTCGCCTTGCTGGAAGCGCAGTTGAGTTTGCTTGGCCAGTTCGCGCATCTTCGCGAGCAACCGCTCACGCTCCTGCTGGCGTTGCCGCTGCTCTTGCTGTTCGTCGGCCCGCGGTAGCTCGTCCGCGGCGGCCAGCGACGTCAAGATGAAAGCCGCCAGTGAGACGATCACGCTCGTTCCTCCACCGAAACCGCCTTGAGCAACCGCTCCACCAGCGAGTCGGCGTCGAGGTTGTCGGCCCGGGCGTGGAAATTCAACACCAGGCGGTGCCGCAGCACGGGGGCGGCCATCGCCTGAATATCGGCGAAATCGACGTGATATTTGCCCGACAGGATGGCCCGTCCCTTGGCGCCCAACACCAGGTATTGCGAGGCCCGCGGGCTGGCGCCGTAGGCGAGATACTTGTGGATCGCCGCCAGCGAACCGCCTGCCTGACCTGCTTCGGGCCGTGTCGCCGCCACCAGCCGGGCCGTGTACCGCACCACGCTGTCGGCGATCGGCACGCCCCGCACGAGCTCCTGCAAACGCAGCACTTCTTCGGCGGAAAGTACTCGGTCGGCGTGGGCCGCCAGCGTGCTGGTCGTTCCCTTGATGATCTGCACCTCTTCGTCGACCGTCGGGTATTTGACCTTCAGGTTGAACATGAAGCGGTCGAGCTGCGCTTCGGGGAGCGGATACGTCCCTTCCATCTCGATCGGGTTCTGCGTCGCCACGACGAAGAACGGCGGTTTGAGCTGGTACGTCTCGCGGCCCACCGACACTTCCCCTTCCTGCATCGCTTGCAGCAAGGCGGCCTGGGTTTTGGGAGGCGTGCGGTTAATTTCGTCGGCCAGCAAGAAATTGGTAAACACCGGCCCGGGCACGAAGGAGACGCGATGTTTGCCCGTCGCCTGGTCTTCTTCCATCACGTCGGTGCCCGTGATGTCGGCCGGCATCAGGTCGGGAGTGAACTGCACGCGGCGGAATTCCATATCAAGCGTGCGGGCCAACGTGCGGGCCATCAGCGTTTTGCCCAGTCCAGGCACGCCGTGCAACAGCACGTGCCCGCGGCAGAGCAAACCGATCAGGAGCGAATCGATGATCTCATGCTGCCCGACCACGACCTTGCCCATCTCTTGCTTGACGCGATCGCGAGCTTCTCGCAATCGGGTGATGACGGCCAGATCCTGGGCACCGTTGTCTGAGGGAGAAGCGGTGGGGGAGACTTTGACGGTGCTCATTACGATTCCGGGGTTCAGGGTTCAAATGGTGGTCAAATAGGGTGGAAGCGTCGCCAGGTGCTTAGCGCGCTTTCTCCGCTTCCTGGGGATCGACCAGCCCGTCGCCGTCGCGGTCCAGGCCGTGAAACACTTCGCGCGGGCCCAAAAACTCGTTCCAGGTGACGTCGCCGTCGTTGTTGCGGTCCATCCGCTGAAACCAGATGGGGCCGATCGGCCGGCGCTGCTGAAAGGAAGGGGTCTGGGCGGCTAGTTGCTCGCTGGGGCCGAAAAGCTGGTAACTGCCGCGAACGAACTCGATATGGAAATGCCTTACCGGCTCCTTTTCGCCGATGCCGGGTCGGCGGTCGCGGTCGAGCTCGGCCAGGGCCTGCGGCGCCTGCCGCAGCTCTCGCACCGAGACGCGCCCGTCGGCGTTGGCGTCGAGCGCCATAAAGAAACCGTAGCCGGTGTCGTAGACGTTGACGCGGCACGTGGTCGCGGCGGGCTCGCCGCGCGCGGCCACGTATTGCTTCATCTCGTCGGCGAACACTTTCTCGTCGCCGTCGCCGTCCATGAGCTCGAACAGCCCTCGCTCGAAACGAATCCGCTCGGCCGTCTCGTCGCGGTCGAGGTAGCCGTTGGCGTCCGCGTCGAGCTGGTTGAACTGCCGCATGGCGTTCTCGATCGCCAACGCGATCGGGTCGAGGTTGCGGTGGGAGAAGGTCACGACGGCCGCGGAGAAGCCCACCTTGGCGTAATCGGCCCGGTCGCTGGCGTCGAGCCGCTGGCCCGTCGTACCTCGCACCCCGATCGCTCCGCCGTCTTCGCTCGGCTTGAGGTCGGCCGAAAGTTCGATGTCGGGCGCTGTGAGGCTGATTCCCGCTAACTCCTGCGCGTTGAGCTTCAGGTTCCCGTCGGCGTCGAGCGAGGCGACCCGTTCGGGGGACCAGTTCAATTCGCCGGCGGTCAGTTGCAGGTCGCGATTGCGGTCGTACTTGGCCAGCAGCCGCCGCGGCAACAGGGGCTCCCGAGCGTCGCGCACGATGTCGGCCACGGTGGCGGTGACGGCCGGCGTCCGCGTCGGAAAGCCGACCAACACCTGGGTCGGATCCGGCGGCTGCGGCGGGAAAAACTCCTCGAAACTGACGCACTCGTCGCCGTCTTCGTCCTTCGACAGCACCAGGTCGGACGAGGCTTCGAGCTCTTTCTGGTCAAGGAGGGCGTTGGAATTGGTGTCGAGCAGTTTAAAGACCTCCAGATCGTTCTTCGACGAGCTGAGATCCTGGCGGTAGGCGACCGCCTCGCCCCCCAAGCGATCGATCGTGCGGTCGACGTCACGGGCCGACAGAAGCGCCGGGCCACCCAGGCCCTGCAGAAACTGCGAAGCCCCGGGACGGCTTTTCGTGCGCAGCAAGGGGGACTTGGCGGCCTCCTCGCGTGAGAGCTTGCCGTCGCGATTGACGTCGAGCGAGTCGATCAGCCGCGCCACGTACTGGCGGCGGGCCTCCGCCAGCGAGACGCCCGACAACGAGACGTAAAACCGCAGATGAAGCGGTCCGCCGTCGAGCAGCAGAAGCACGTCGCGCCGGTCGGCCGGATTGTCGGCGCCGGCCTGCTTGCCCTGCTCCTTCGGCGCCTGGACCTTGCCGCGCGCAGCGTCAACCGAGGCCTCGGCCGCCACCGTCGGCGGTCCGTCGGCCGCAAGCACGCTCAGAGCCAGAATCCAGGACGTGATGGTCACTGCGCAGCGCCTTTTACCCGACCAACTCCTTGATCGGCGTGCCCCCCCGATCGACCAGCGGAATCGGCCGGCCTTCAGGCGAAATGTTTTCCTTTTTGTAGTCGATCCCGAGAGCCGCGCAGATGGTGGCATACAGGTCGGCGACGGAAACCGGACGGTCGGCCACCTCCATCGCGTCGGGGCTGGTTTTGCCGATCACCTGGCCGCCGTGGACGCCCGCTCCGCCCATCGCCACGCTCCACGCCAGCGGAAAATGGTCGCGGCCGCCGTTGGGGTTGATTTTCGGCGTGCGACCGAACTCGCCCATCCAGACCACGAGCGTCGAGTCGAGCAGTCCTCGTTCGCGCAGGTCTTTCATCAGCGTCGCCCAGGCCGGATCGAGGACCTGCGACAAGGCTTTAACCTGGTCGAAGTTGTTGGCGTGCGTGTCCCAGCCGGCGACGTTGCCCGGCGCGCCGGCCAGCGTGACCTCGACGAAAGCCACGCCCCGCTCGACCAGCCGGCGGGCGAGCAGGCAGCCCTGCCCGAACCGGTTGCGGCCGTAGGCGTCGCGCAGCTCGGTCGGCTCTTCATCGAGCTGAAACGCTTTGCGTCCCTGGGACTCGACCATCCGCATCGCCTTGGCGTAGCTGGCCCGATGCGCCTTGACGGCGTCGGCCTTGTCGCCCTTGTCGAATTCCCGCTCCAGGAAGCGGAGGACATCGAATTGGCTCTTCATCGCCTTATCGCCGCGGTCGCGGGGCGGCGCGAGGTCTTCCAACGCCAGGTTGGCCCGCGTGTTGGGGTCGTCGCTGGCGCCCGAAACCGTCAGGGGCGCGTAGTTGGGTCCCAGGAAGCCGGCGTCGACCATCCGGAAGGGCGAAAGGCTGATGAAGTTGGGCAGGTCGCTCTCGTCGTTCCCCAGTTCTTTCGCCAGAAGCGAGCCGAGCGACGGGTAGCGCACCCCGGCCTGTTGCACCGGGTAGCCCGTCATCATGAGCTGCGTGGCCAGGCCATGTTCCCCCTCCTTGGTCGACAGGCTGCGGATGATGGCCAGATCCTTCATCTGGGCGGCCACGCCGGGCAAATGTTCGCTGATCTTGATACCGCTGACGGCGGTGGCCGTTTCTTTGTAGGGTCCGCCGTTGGCGTGCCCGGGCTTCAAGTCGAAGGTGTCGGTCTGACTCGGGCCGCCGTTCATCCACAGCAGAATGCAGGATTTGCCCTGCTTTGCCGCCGCCTCGCCCGCGGCGGCCGCCAGCCGCGGCAGCCAGCCGCTGAACGACACGCCCAGGGCGCCGGCCACGCCCCAACCGAGCATTTCGCGGCGCGAGAAGCGGGCGGAGAACGCTCCCCGGTCGGCGTACATTCCCGGAGAGCAGACGGGCAGGCAGAACCGAGATCGGCGTTCGGTCATAGCGTTACTCCTTCAAAAGGCGGTTAGCGGAGGCGGCAGCTTCTCGTCCCGCGGCGAACCATCGCGTCAGCGACTCAACACGAATTCGGGACTGTTGATCAGACCCCACAAAATCTGGGCGTAGGCTTGCTTTCGTTCCTTCTCGTCCGACGGCTGGCGGACGTGATTGAGCAGGTACACCATCTCGTCCTCGGTGGGGCGCCGGGTGAGGGCGGCCAGGTAAAGCGTTTCGATCTTCTCTTCGGTCGAGAGAAACGGGGCCTCGATCACGGCCCGCAGCGTGCGGCTGGAATCCAGGTTGGTGGCTTCGGACGTCAGCTTGCCGTTCATCAGCATCAGGGCCTGGGGAATTCCGCCCTTGTAATCGACGGGCGTCTCGGCGGCCGACTCGTTCATCCGCGCGACGAACTGAGCCCGCTCGCCGTTGAACCGCGGGCCGTTGTCGGCCTTGGCAACCGGCAGGCCGAGAGCCTGCTCCAGCGAGTCGAACACCTGCTCCGGTAGGAGCGTCTTCAAGGGCCGGTGGGTAAAGCTCTCCTCTTCGGCCGCCTCGGCTCGATAGGACTGCTGATACGTGCGGCTTTCGCAGATGCCCGTCGTGAGCCAGCGAAGGTCGTAGCCCGACTCGACGAACAGCTTCGCCAGCTCGTCGAGCACCCGGCGCTCGCCCGCGGAGACCCGGTCGAGATCGTCGACCGATCCGGCCAGCCCGCGTCCGCAGAGATACTGCCAGGCGCGGTTGACGGCCGTCGCGGCGAAATTGGGGTTTTCTGGCGAGGTCATCCACTCGGCGAGCACCTCGCGCGTCGACTTGCCGCCGGGAATTTCCTTGAGCGGCTCGCTCGACCAGAGGAGCTTGGCCGTGTAGCTGAGCCCCAGGTTGCTGTCGGCGACGATGGTTGGCGCCGGCCGCGAGTCGGCCGGCTTGGAGCCGTCTCCGGAAAACAGCGCGGCCACGCCCCAAAAATCGGCTCGCTTCCAGTCGGTGAACGGATGGTCGTGGCACTGCGCGCAGTTCAGACGCACGCCCAGAAAGACCCGCACGTAGGCGCTGGCCAGATTCTCCGGCATCGGGCCCACCGCCTGTTGAAAGATGGCGGCCGCCGCGTCGGGATCGTTGGGCTGGTTCTGCGGCACCAGGCCGGGCATCGGCGGTTGAAACGACACCAAGACCAGCTTGCGTGCGAATTGATCATAGGGCGTGTTGGCCGCGAATTGGCTGGCCAGCCACGGCTCGAGCTGCACGGCCATGCCCGCGCCCGGGGCGCTCGCCGGCACCATCATCCGCCGCCAGACACGGGATAGGTTCTGCGAGGTGCGCTCGCTGAACCGGTCGGGCCGCTCGTTGGCGCTCATCAGGCGCTCGACGTAGTTCTGTCGTTTCAGTGTCCCCTGGTCGGCGACGAAGTCGCGCACCTGGGCGACCGTCGGAATGCGGCCCTGAAGGTCGAGAAACAACCGGCGCAGGAAGGTGGCGTCGTCGATTGGCGGGGCCGGCTCATCACCCGCCTTTTGGTATTCCTCCGCAAATCGGGCGTCGATCCAGGCGGCCAGCTCTTGCGGGCTCATTTTTTTCGCCGGGCCGCGGACGGCCGGCGCAGCGCCCCCAGCCGGCCCAGTTGAACCCTCGTCCGCCAGCGAAACGGCTACGAGCCCAAGTGCGACTGTTACCGCGAATAATCCATGACGGGCCATTTGAATTCACCTCGAGCGTGCGCGAGAGGAATGCACGACCTGGCGTCGCCGAGCATCATCAGATTTTACATCGTCCCATCGACAGCCGCGATCTTAAGACAATATGTCTTTAGCGTCAAGCACCCCGCGAAGAAATTTTTTCCGCCGTTATTCTCCGTCCGGCTTGGCCTGCGGTTCGGGCTTGGGACGCCGCTCGGCCACGTGCCAGGAGTAGGCCTCGCCCGGGGTCGATCCGTTGCAGGGTCCCACGCTCCAGATCTCTTTGCCTTGGTAGCGAACCTGCAGCCGATAGTCGGAGAACCGGCCGCAGCAATACTGCCATTCATGCCCGCCGTCCTTTGGCACGGCCTCGATCAGGAGCAGCACTTCCGGATCGGTTCCCTGGGCGAGGGCGAACAGCGCGCCGTCCAGCACGGAGTCGTTCTTGTCGAGCGCGTATCGGTAAAAGGGATTGGATAAAAGCCGCAACTCCCAACGTCCGCCGTCGGGGTCGACGCTGTTTCCGCTAAAGCCGCCGGCGATGGCCCTGATCTGTCTCAGCCGTTGGCCCGCGCTGGTGGCGGGAGCCGGGGCCTCGGGCACCGGCGTGCGCTCGACGCCTTTTGTCGGCGACCAGACGTTGCTGCCCCGCCAGGTGGCCGCGATCGGTCCCGTGGCGAAGGAGTGAAACTCGTGCTGCACGACGCGCAAGCCGTCGGACTGGGGCCAGGCGAAGATCGTGCCCACGGCCATCACGCGGCCGCCGTCGAGCCACACGAACAACGCGCCGTCGTCGCCTCCCCGCACCGGCTGCGTCCAGCGAAACACCGGCGGCAGGAGCAATTTATAGTTCCGGTCCGGCTTGTCCGCAGGCGAAATCTTGTAGTCTTCCGCCATGCTCCGGAAGATCGGCTGCCAAAGCGAGTTCTTGATTCCGGGGGAGTTGGCCGGGGCCGCCCCCGAAGCGGCGGGATCGTCGGCGCGCAGCGAGTGCGCCGACACCAGGCAAACCAGGAGGAAGGTAAGCAAAGCCAAAGGTCCGAATTTCATGGGGCATGATCCTGTCGGAGGGGCGCGATGCGCTCGACGAACAAGTATCGAGATCATCGAAACTGCACCGTAAAGTAAGGTTCCGTCTGGTCGTGGACGACACTCCAAGGCAACTCCTGGGCCGTCCATACTTCGCGGTCCTGATAAAAGACTCGTAGAGTGATGCTGTTCAAGCGGGCTAGCGCATAGTGCCACGCAGCCTTGCCCGACTCGTCCTTGCGCGCTTCCAGCAGCAAGACGATCTCGGGATCGGTGGCCTGCACGAAAGCGAACAACGCACCGTCGACCAGCGGCTCCTTGGTCGATTCGTAGCGATAGATCGGCTGCGGGAGGCAGCGAAGGGACGACTGCTCCCCCGCGCGGTTCGTCTCGTTGGCACGAAAGTCGCGCACCAGATCGCGCATCTGGCGGAGCCGCGCGGCGGCGGTGTTGGCCGGCGGATCCGCCTCGGCCAACGGCCGCGGTTCGACGCCGGGCCGCGTCGTCGACCAGGCCGCGCTTCCCTCGCGCAGCGCGCTCAAGCCGCCCGTCGAAAGCGACTGGAACTCGTGCGAGCTGTGCGTGAACGGGTGATACCACTTGTAAAGCGAGGCGATGGCCTCCGGCCGGCCGCCGGCGGTCCAGACGAAAACATGGCCGTAGATTCTGCCTCGTTCCGGATTCGACCATTTGAGAACCGGCTCCGGCCGCAGGACAAGCGGCACGTCGGGCGAGCCGGCAAGGCGAATTTCGTAGCCGGCGGCGGCCTCAGCGGCCCACCTGGCGAATTCGGCCTGTTCGGCCGCCAGTTGTTCGTCGGTCGGGGGCTCGGCGACGTCGGGTTCCACCCAACCCGCGCTCACAAGGGTCAGGAGTGCCAGGATGCAATTCACAGTTTCACCTTCAGGTGCCGCTATGGCGGCAGCCGACAGCCGGGTTGCGCGTCGATCGGCAAATTCCGTTCGCCTATTAAGACATATTGTCTTGTGTTTTGCAAGCCGTTCCCGCGGCACAGAGGGGCACGGTCGACTTGACACGTGAGGAAGGGGTGCCAGCGTATCGCCCGGCGGATGGGAATAGGGCAGACGAAATGGCGATTGGCAACGACCTGTGTCCCGCTCTGCCTGCTTCCGACGAGTACGGCACGGGAAAGGCCAAGTTTCTAGCTTGGCGACCGATCAATTTATATTAGATTCTTCGATCGGCTTGAACCGGAGATACTGGTAATTGTCCGTGCCCGGACTCGGATAGTAGAACGTCTGGGTGCCACTGCTATTGTTGTTGGGATCGTCAAACGTCGCCATCCCCGGCGTGTTGCACTGCTGTCCGTAAGGCGTCATGAGCAAGCAAAAAATGTTGTAGTCGATGTCCTGGCTGATCGTGCGGACGTGGGCATCGCAGAAGGCCACGTTGACGATCGTCGGGTGGTTGCTCGCCGGGTGAGCGGCATAGTCGAGCGAAGCGGCATACGGACTGCTCACGGTCTGCGAGGAGACAGGCGCGTTGATCTTCATCGACGGATGAGGCTGCGTTGTCGGC